>NZ_JALLAL010000140.1:0-610 GCF_023062615.1 Brachybacterium sp. Marseille-Q7125
TATCATAACGAAGAGGTATCGTAATTGAAGAGGTTTGGAAAGACCCACCACAGAAGGTAATAGTCCTGTATGTTAAACGAGAAGACTTTAGATATGATCCAGAGTACCACGGGACACGTGAAACCCTGTGGGAAGCAGGAGGGACCACCCTCCAAGGCTAAATACTACCTAGTGACCGATAGCGTATAGTACCGTGAGGGAAAGGTGAAAAGAACCCCGGGAGGGGAGTGAAATAGAACCTGAAACCCTGCACTTACAAGCTGTGGAAGCACATTTCTTGTGTGACCGCGTACTTTTTGTAGAACGGGCCAACGAGTTACGTTAAGTAGCAAGGTTAAGCACTTAAGGTGCGGAGCCGTAGCGAAAGCGAGTTTTAACTGAGCGTTCAGTTACTTGACGTAGACCCGAAACCGGGCGACCTACCCATGAGCAGGATGAAGCGAAAGTAAAATTTCGTGGAGGGCCGAACACACGAGAGTTGAGAAGCTCGGGGATGACTTGTGGGTAGCGGTGAAATTCCAAGCGAGACCGGAGCGAGCTGGGTCTCCCCGAAATAGCTGCAGGGCTAGCCGCAAGGTGAGAGATACGGAGGTAGAGCACTGAATGTCCG
>NZ_JALLAL010000141.1:0-607 GCF_023062615.1 Brachybacterium sp. Marseille-Q7125
TCCTCGTGAGGGAGCTGTCGAAGGTGGGATCGGTGATTGGGACTAAGTCGTAACAAGGTAGCCGTACCGGAAGGTGCGGCTGGATCACCTCCTTTCTAAGGAGCATCACCAAGTATTGGTGGCCATCATCATCCGCGAGTGTCGGGTGGGTGGTTGCTCATGGGTGGAACATCAACGAATAGGCACTTCACCAGTGTGTCTGGCTGTTAGTACTGCCCCTGTGGGGTGTGGAACGTGGCTGGGTGGTTCTGGTTTGAGGTGGAGGCACGCTATTGGGGCATGAGGCTGCACGCCAAGCCCAGCTCGTCCCGAATGTTGTTCGGGTGTGTTGGGTGGTGTGGCTGGTCCTCCCTGCCGCGTCCTGGTTTGTGACCGGGAGTGGTGGTGTGGGGTTGTTTTTTGTGAACTGTATAGTGGACGCGAGCATCTTGTAAGCAATTTTGTTTTGCACAAAGTGTCTTTGTGTTGCTGTAAGTTTTCTAGGGCGCACGGTGGATGCCTTGGCACAAGGAGCCGACGAAGGACGTGTGAGTCTGCGATAAGCCTCGGGGAGTTGACAACTGAGCTGTGATCCGAGGATGTCCGAATGGGGAAACCCACCAGGGGT
>NZ_JALLAL010000142.1:0-605 GCF_023062615.1 Brachybacterium sp. Marseille-Q7125
TCCTCGTGAGGGAGCTGTCGAAGGTGGGATCGGTGATTGGGACTAAGTCGTAACAAGGTAGCCGTACCGGAAGGTGCGGCTGGATCACCTCCTTTCTAAGGAGCATCACCAAGTATTGGTGGCCATCGTCATCCGCGAGTGTCGGGTGGGTGGTTGCTCATGGGTGGAACATCAACGAATGGGCACTTCATCGTCTGTGTCGCATGTCTAGTACGCCCTGTTGGGGTGGGAACGAGATGCGGGCAGGGGGTTTGAGGTGGAGGCACGCTATTGGGGCATGAGGCTGCACGCCAAGCCCAGCTCGTCCCGGATGTTGTTCGGGTGTGTTGGGTGGTGTGGCTGGTCCTCCCTGCCGCGTCCTGGTTTGTGACTGGGGGTGGTGGTGTGGGGTTGTTTTTTGTGAACTGTATAGTGGACGCGAGCATCTTGTAAGCAATTTTGTTTTGCACAAAGTGTCTTTGTGTTGCTGTAAGTTTTTTAGGGCGCACGGTGGATGCCTTGGCACAAGGAGCCGACGAAGGACGTGTGAGTCTGCGATAAGCCTCGGGGAGTTGACAACTGAGCTGTGATCCGAGGATGTCCGAATGGGGAAACCCACCAGGGGT
>NZ_JALLAL010000143.1:0-582 GCF_023062615.1 Brachybacterium sp. Marseille-Q7125
ATGCTAAGAAAAATCTAATAGTAGTGCCAATAGTTGGGACTACAATTCCTCACGAAGTACGCGGACACTTTGGTGCTGGAAATATATTAATAATGCCTGCTGTAGAAGGTACAGGAGTAATAGCTGGGGGACCTGCTAGAGCCGTACTTGAGCTAGCTGGACTAAAAGACGTTAGAGCTAAATCTTTAGGGTCTAACAATCCAAGAAATATGGTAAATGCAACAATTGAAGGTCTTAATTCTCTAAAAACAGTTGAAGATATAGCTAAACTTAGAGGTAAAAATGTTGAAGAACTTCTAGGGTAAGGACGAAGAGTAAAATGGCTAAAATACAAATAAAGTTAGTTAGAAGTGTTATAGGAACTACTCCTAACCAAAAAAAGAATGTTGAAGCGTTAGGATTAAGAAAAAGAGAACAAGTTGTTGTAAAAGAAGACAATGCTCAAACAAGAGGTATGATAAATAAAGTAAGTCACTTATTAGAAGTAACTGAAATAGCTGAATAATTTTTATAAAGTAGTGCAAGGAGGTGCAATCCATGAAGTTACATGAGTTAAAACCTGCTGAAGGTGCAGTAAGAGCT
>NZ_JALLAL010000144.1:0-575 GCF_023062615.1 Brachybacterium sp. Marseille-Q7125
GAAGGGAAAGACAGGGATGGGCCGACGGATGCTGAGTGCCGACGGTCTGAACGGCGGGCGCTGGGTGAGCGCCGCGGCGGGCCGACGACCATCGCCATCATATCGACACTCATCGATATATGGTGTGGGCATGAGCACGCCCCCCGCGCCGCCTGCCCCCTCAGCCGCCTCGGACTGCGCCGCGTCGTCGCTGCCCGAGCCCTGCTGCACCCTGGGCCAGGGTCCGCTCGGCGCTGCCGACGCGGCCGTGCTCGCCGAAGGGTTCAAGGCCCTCGCGGACCCGATGCGCCTGCGGCTGCTCTCCCACATCGCGGCGGCGGGCTGCGGGGACGTGTGCGCCTGCGACCTCACCGCGGCGCTCGGCATCACCCAGCCCACGGTCTCCCACCACCTGCGCAAGCTCGTGGACGCGGGCCTGCTGGTGCGGGAGCAGAAGGGCCGATGGGCGCATTACACGGTGGTGCCGGAGGTCTTCGCACGTCTGCGCACCGTGATCGACCTGGGCTGACCCAGCCCGTCGGCCCCGCCAGCTGTCCTACCTGCCCCGTCGGCCCCTCAGCCCCCCGCCCCGGGCG
>NZ_JALLAL010000145.1:0-566 GCF_023062615.1 Brachybacterium sp. Marseille-Q7125
CGACGCGTTCCGTGACGGGCAGGTCATCGACACCATCACACCCCGCCACGCCAACACCAAACCCACCTTTGACCTGCGGCAACGAGAGGCTCCCGGCTGGGATCCGGTGGAGCATCCAGGATGCTGGAGGGCGGTCTGGGCCTACTCCCGCAAACGGGCCGTGCGGGATGGGAAGACACTGACCGCGCAGGAGAACCGGGCGGTCGCGGTCATCGAGGGTGAGAAGCGGCCCCACGCCACCCGGTTCGTCACCCGTGCCGGGGGTAAGAACGTGCTGAACACCCGGGCTTTGGAGGAGGCGCGGCGTCTGGTGGGGCTCAAGGGCTACGTCACCAATATCCCGGCCACGATCATGGGCCCGGGCGAGGTGATCTCCAGTTACCACGACCTGTGGCACGTGGAGCAGTCGTTCCGGATGAGCAAAACAGATCTGCAGGCCAGGGTGGTGTCATAGCGTCGAAGCAACACCCCCGGTCGGCGGGGGTCTGATCGGTGGAGTGTGCGGATGGCGCGGGTGGGGTTGTCGTTCAGTGACAGGTCGGAGATCTCGACGGCCTCGAAAGCGG
>NZ_JALLAL010000146.1:0-564 GCF_023062615.1 Brachybacterium sp. Marseille-Q7125
AGCGGGCGACATGACCTCTGCCTCGGGTGTCTGCTTCGCGATTGAGAACGATGTGCATCTTCCTGGCCCCGAACGCGTCGAAGTTCTTGTGATGCACTTCGGTGATCTCCTCTTTCAGGACCTCGTCGCGCTGTTCACGCGCGGAGGGGGGACGGTGCTGGCGGGCGTAGTAGGTGCTCGGAGCGATCTGGAGCCCTGCTTCTCGCAGGGTCTGGCAGATCGGCTCGACTCCGAACTCTTCCTTGTGCTCATCGATGTATGAGCAGGTCAGCGCGATGGGCGGTCGAGCTCCGCCGCGAAGAAAGCCGAGGCCGACTTCAAGATCGAGTTCGCCCGCCGCAGCTCGCGGACTTCCTTCTCCAGCTCGTGAATGCGTTCGGCCTCTGCTGTGGTGGTGCCGGGCCGGTCGCCGGCATCGACCTGGCGCTGACGGACCCAGCCGCGCAGCGTTTCGGAGTTGACTCCGAGTTGCTCGCCGACCCGGCGGAAGACTCCGCGCTGGGAGCCGGGGTCGTCTTCGAGCGCATCGAGAACCATACGAACCGCTCGCTCACGCAGCTCGTC
>NZ_JALLAL010000147.1:0-549 GCF_023062615.1 Brachybacterium sp. Marseille-Q7125
GTGATGCGGCCTGCGCCACCGCCGGCCCGCCGCGGAAGATCATTCGTGGCCGTGGTGCGATGACGCCTGCGGCAGCGGCGGTGCGCTCGGGCTCGGAGGCGGACTGTGATGAAGCCCAGCTCATGGTCCGGGTGCAGGAGCGGCGTCGTCTCGCCGGCACCCTCTACGCCGAGGAGGTCCGGGACCTGGCGCTGCTGTGGACCGTGGACGACGACCATCCCGGTGAGGCGGATGAGCTGGCGGTGAACTGTCTGATCGCTGCGGCTGGTTTGCGTTCCAAGGTTGGGCGCGCGGAGGGGAAGCTGCGCGACGCTGTCCACGCGACCCGTGACCTGCCCCTGTGCCTGGATCTCGTCGCGGGTGGTGTGTTGCCGGTGGAGTGGTTTGAGTGGTTGATCCGCTCCACGCGCCGACTCGAGCCGGAGCAGCGTCGTCAGGTTGATGATGTGGTCGCTGAGTGGGACCTCGCCGGGATTGACGTGAACCGCTTCTACCGCGAGCTGCGGATGCTGGTCGCGTGGTTCGGTGCTGGCCTGCAGCAGGAGCATC
>NZ_JALLAL010000148.1:0-530 GCF_023062615.1 Brachybacterium sp. Marseille-Q7125
GTGTGGGAGAAGAGGAAGGGAGGGGGAGAAGTGGAAGAGGGAAGAGAGGAGAGAGAAGGAGAGAGAGAGGAAGAGAAGAGGAAGAGGGGGAGAAAAAAGGGAGGAGGGAAAGGGGAGGAGAAAGAGAAGAGGAGGGGGGGGGAGGGGGGGGAGGGGGGGGGGGGAGGGGGGGAGGGGGGGGGGGGGGGAGGGGGGGGGGGGAGGGGGGGGGGGGGGGGGGGGAAGGGGGGGGGGGGGGGGGGGGGGGGAGGGGGGGGGGGGGGGGGGGAAGGGGGGGGGGGGGGGGGGGGGGGAAGGGGGGGGGGGGGGGGGGGGGGGGCAGAGGGGGGGGGGAGGGGGGGGGGGAGGGGGGGGGGGGGGGGCGGGGGAGGGGGGGGGGGGGGGGAGGGGGGGAGGGGGGGGGGGGGGGGGGGGGAGCGGGGGGGGGGGGGGGGGGGAGGGGAGGGGGGGGGGGGGGGAGGGGGAGAGGGAAGAAGAGAGGGGGAGAAGTGAAAGGGAGGGAGGGGGGGGAGAGGAGGGGGCGGGGGGGA
>NZ_JALLAL010000149.1:0-528 GCF_023062615.1 Brachybacterium sp. Marseille-Q7125
GGGGCGGGCGGTGGGGGCGGGGGGGGGCGTGGGCGGGGGGGCGGGGGCGGTGGGGGGGGCGGCGGGCCGGGGGGGGGGGGGGGGGGGGGGGTGGCGGCGGGGCGGGGGGGGGGGGGGGGGGTGGGGGGCGCGGGCGAGCCGGAGGGGGCGGGCGGCCGGGACGTGGCGGGGGGGGACCTCGGCGAGGACGTCGCGGGGGTGCAGGTGCCCAGCGGCGGCATGATCGACGCGGGGGTGCCGGCGGGGAGCCGCGCGGCCGGGGCGAGGGCCGGCCCGAGGCGCCTGGCGGCCCCCGCGGCGCGAGCCCCGGGGCAGGGCCCGATGACCGCGTGGTGCACCACGAGGCCCGCGCGGATCACCCTGGCGAGTGGATGGCGGTGGGAGAAAGCGGCGGCCCCTCCGAGGGCAGCACGACCGCCTCCGGCGGTTCCGACTGAGACCGGCGCGGCGTAGAGAAGAGCGGCAGCTACAGCCAGACCGTCCCCGGCCGGTGAGGCGGCTCCCGCACGCCATTCACGGCACCAGTAG
>NZ_JALLAL010000014.1:0-57718 GCF_023062615.1 Brachybacterium sp. Marseille-Q7125
AAATGGCCGTCTCGAGCATCTGCGCGGCTCCGCTCTCGGTTTCCGCAACCTCACCCACTACATCGCCCGCAGCCTCCTCGAAGCAGGCGGCTTCAGACCCCACCTACACCCTCAAATGTGAAGAGCCCGATATCGGCACCTCCGTGCGGTCGACCGACGACCTGCTCAAGGCACCCTGGGAGTTTCGTGCCGTAGGAGAAGCAGAGGCGCCGCGTACATTCACCCACTTCACCGGGCGACAGCTCACCTGGACCCCGTGAGCATCGCTCCTCTTGCCCCATATCTGCTCTACCTAGACCTGTTCTCGCTGACTTCAGGAGGTACCTATGACCGCCACCGATCCCCATCGCACCGCACAGCACCTGGTCAACGGACAGCACATCGAGGCTGGTGAACGCGCCGGCGTGAACGACCCGGCAACCGGAGAGCTCGTCGGCAGCTTCTCCCGCGTGATCGGCGAGGAGGCGAGCGAGCTCGCACGCCAGGCGGCCGACGCCGCCGCGGCTGCCCAGCACGCATGGGCGCAGACCTCCCCGCGATCGCGTGCTCAGATCTTGCACGACGCCGTGGATCTGCTCGCCGAGCGGGCTGAGGAGATCTCGCTGACCCTCGCACTCGAGGCGGGTAAACGTCTCCCTGAGGCACGGGGAGAGGTCGCGGGCTCAGCCGAGTACCTGACCTGGTTCGCCGAGGAGATCCGTCGCCCGCGCGGTGAGTTCTACACCTCCGAGGATGCAGCGCGGCGACAACTGAGCATCCACCGCCCGCTCGGTGTCGTCGCGACGCTGACGCCGTGGAACTTCCCCGTCTCGATCCAGGCTCGCAAGGTCGCACCAGCCCTGGCCGCTGGCAACACGGTCGTTGCCCGAGTCTCCGAGAAGGCGCCGCTCGCCGTGACGCGATGGCTGTCGACTCTGCACGAGGCGGGTCTGCCCGATGGGGTGCTGAACCTCGTGCATGGCGCAGCCAGCAGCATCACGGGGGCATGGACCGCACATCCCGCAGTGCGCGGAGTGTCCTTCACCGGCTCCACAGAGGTCGGGGCCGAGGTGCTCGCCCAGTCCGCTGAAAGGATTGTGCGGCCGATGATGGAGCTCGGCGGGAATGCCGCATTCATCGTTGCCGAGGATGCCGATATGGAGGTTGCGCTGACGCAAGCCGAGCTCGGGAAGCTGCGCAACACCGGCCAGTCGTGCATCGGGATCAACCGCTTCCTCGCGCACCGTTCGCGTATCGAAGAATTCTCTCAGCGTCTCGCTGCACGCTTCGACGAACTGAGCATCGGGCCGGGCACGGCCGATCCGCTTCCTGACCTGGGGCCGGTTATCGATGAGAGCCGAGTCCGGGAGGTAACGGCTCTGGTTGATGACGCGCTGGCTCGAGGCGCGCGGCGCTTGACCGCCGAGCGGGAGCTGCCTTCGCAGGGCACCTGGCTTGCACCGACGCTGCTGGCGGATGCTCCTCTGGATGCGCGCATCGCCCGTGAGGAAGTGTTCGGTCCGGCTGCTGGCGTCTTCGCATTCGACACCGACGAGGAGGCAGTGGACATCGCGAATTCGACTGAGATGGGGCTCGCCTCTTACGTCGTCACGCAGGATGCTGGTCGGGCATTCCGCTACGCCGAGCAGCTCGACAGCGGAATCGTCGGCGTCAACGATGCCCTGCCCACCGTGGCCTTCACCCCGATGGGCGGTACCAAACGATCCGGGCTGGGCCGTGAAGGTGGCGCTGATGGCCTGCGCGAATTCCAGGAGACCACGTACATCGCCTGGCGCCCATGACCGATGCCGGCACACTCGCGATGTTGGGCCTGGCGGCGGCGACCTTCGCCGGTGCTGTCGCCCAAAGATCCACGGGGATGGGCTTCGCCCTCCTCGCCTCGCCGTTCCTGACCCTCGTGCTCGGACCGTTCGAAGGGATTCTGGTAGCCAATGTCTGCGGCTCGGTTGCCTCACTTCTGAATCTCACCCAGGTCTGGCGTGATGTGGACTGGAGCCGTGCAGCCATCCTGGTTCCGATGGGGCTGGTAGGCGTGGTGCCGGGGGCGATCGCAGTCCTCCTGCTGCCCACCGCCCCACTGATGATCGGTGTGAGTGCGGTGGTGATCATCGGCCTTGGGCTAACGATGATGCTGCGCGGGAGAACCCTTCCGAGCTCCAGGACCCTCGCCGCTGCAGGCGGTCTCGCGTCAGGGTTCATGAACGTCACCGCCGGAGTTGGCGGTCCGGGGGTGGTGGTCTATGCGCGGGCCACAGGCTGGCCGCACCACCGTTTTGCAGCCACTGCGCAGCTTCAGTTCCTGACCCTTGGCATCGCTTCCCTGCTGTCGAAGCAATCCTTGCCAGCGCTCACCGCCGTCGGCTGGTCCGCCCTGTTGGCGTCCTTAATCCTGGGGCTGCTGGTGGGTAACTGGATCAGTCCGAAGATCGAGCCGGAGCTTGCAATGCGCCTGGTCATGGCCGTTGCGATAGGTGGGGCTGTCCTTGCATTCGGTCGGGGCCTCGCCTCACTTCTCTGACCTCATAGCCCACTCACAGAACTACACGACAGAAAGGCACAGCGATGACGCAATGGATCGGATCGCCCGCACACAACCGCTGGCTCGAGACCGAGCAGGACCGCATTCTCGAGTTTGGTCGAGGCGCAAAAGTGCCGGGTGGCTTCGGATGGCTCGGCGCAGACGGTGCGCCGATCGAAGAGAACGGAGCCCACCTGTGGATCACCGCGCGAAAGATCCACGTGTACGCGATCGCCTCGCTGATGGGTCGGCCCGGGGCGCGTTCCCTCGCCCGCCACGGCGTTGATGCTCTCCTCGACGGCACCGCCCGCGACCGCCAGTACGGCGGCTGGTACGCGGTGGTCTCCAATGACGGCACTGAGGTGATCGCACGGCACAAAGAGGCCTACGCCCACGCCTTCGTTGCCCTCGGTGCCGCAAGTGCGGTTGCGGCGAAGATTCCTCGCGCTGACGAACTGCTTGCGCTGATCATTGAGGTGATCGAGAAGTACTTCTGGTCCGAGCAGGAACGCATGTGCCGGGACAACTGGGATGAGTCCTTTACCCGCTGCGAGGAGTATCGCGGAGGGAACATGAACATGCACAGCGTCGAAGCGTTCCTGGTGCTGCATGACGTCACCGGTGATGACGTCTGGCTGGAGCGCGCCATGTCGATCTCCGAGAAGATCATCCACGATGTCGCCCGGAACAACAGCTACCGGGTCAACGAACACTTCGATACTGACTGGAACCCGCTGCCCGACTACAACAAGGATGAACCCGGCGACCGGTTCCGCGCCTACGGGGGCACACCCGGACATTGGGTCGAGTGGTCTCGCCTGCTGTTGCAGATGCGCGCGACCCTCCTGGCGGAAGGCAAGCCCGCGCCGCAGTGGCTGGTCGAGGATGCCATCGGGCTGTTCGACTCCGCCATTGCCGACGCCTGGTCCGTGGACGGGGCGCCCGGCTTCGTGTACTCCGTGGACTGGAGCGGCACACCGGTCATCCGTTCGCGTGTGCGCTGGGTTGTGGTTGAAGCCATAGGCGGGGCATACGCACTGTTCGCGGCGACGGGGGATGAGAAGTACGCGCGCTGGTACGAGGAGTTCTGGGATTTCTGCCGCGACTACCTGTTGGACTACGAGAACGGTTCATGGTGGCAGGAGCTCGACGAGACGAACAAGGTCACGAGCCTGGTGTGGAGCGGCAAACAGGACATCTACCACCTGCTGCACTGTCTGCTTGTACCTCGTCTGCCGCTGACACCCGGGATGGCGCCCGCGCTGCGCCAAGGGCTGCTCGATGTGACGGGCTGAGTGCGGGGCGCTGGCGGTTGCAGCCGAGCGGGCACCCCCCGCGCTCTGCACCCCGCTCCCGGACCGATTGTGATGCGCCTTCGACCGATGTAGACCCCTGCATCGGTCATAGGCGCTCCACAAACGTGGGGCGGGGCTGAGCGCAGGGAGCCAGCTCCGCAACCTGGGGAACGGGGCCGTGGGCGGGGCAGACCCAACAAGCGCGATGGCCCGCCGCCTGCGTGATGCAGGCAGCGGGCCATCGGCGTATCAGCCCGGGGCGGCGGCTCAGCTGCGCTGGTCGCCGGACCCGTCCTCCCCAGCCTCGCGGGCGGCCCGGAGGCTCTCCTCGGACAGCTGCCCGTCGCCCTCGACTTCGTCGATCATGGTGTTCAACTGGTCCTGCGAGACGTCGGCGCCCCACTCGGGCTGTGCCTCGATGCCGCCGGCAGCCTCCACGGCCACCCGCTGATCGGCGCGGGTCTCCCAGAAGTCGGCGCCGGGAATCGCCAGCGGCCGCGGATCGAACTGCGGCTCCACGCCCTGCTTCTTCTGCGCGTAGTAGTCCTTCAGCGCCTTCACGGCCGGGCCGTGCAGCAGCAGGATCCCCAGCACGTTCAGCCAGGCCATGGCGCCCACGCCGATGTCCGCGAGCCCCCAGGCGGAGCCACCGGAGTTGACCGCGCCGTAGCCCACGGAGATGACGGTGATCAGCTGCAGCACCCGGATCAGCACGCGGCGCGCGGTGCGGCTCGTCATGTTCCGGGTCAGGAAGGACATGTTGACCTCGGCCATGTAGTAGAACGCGACCAGGGTGGTGAAGGCGAAGAAGAACAGCGCGATCGCCACGAAGGCGGAGCCGAGCCCCGGCATGACGGTGTCGAAGCCGCCCTGGACGTAGCCGGGGCCGGGCTCGATCTCAGCGCCGATCTCGCCCACGTAGATCGTGGGATTACCGTGCGTCTCACCCTCGAACACGGCGAACATGTCCGTGGACAGGATGATGAACGCCGTCGCGGAGCACACCAGCAGCGTGTCGATGTACACCGCGAAGGCCTGCACGAAGCCCTGCTTGGCGGGGTGGGACACCTCGGCCACAGCCGCGTGGTGCGGGCCCGAGCCCTGCCCGGCCTCATTGGAGTACAGCCCGCGCTGCACGCCCCACTTGATCGCAAGCCCCCAGATCGCGCCGTACACGGCGTGGAAGCCGAAGGCGCTGCCGAAGATCTCCCCGAACACGGTGGGCACCATGTCGAAGTTCAGCACCAGCACCACGAGCGCCAGGAGCATGTACAGCACGGCCATCGGCGGAACCACGAAGGAGGCGAAGGCCGCGATGCGCTTCACGCCGCCGATGATGATCAGTGCCAGCAGTGCCATGAGGAAGATCGCGACGATCCACAGCGGCACCCCGAAGGCGTTGTTGATCGCGGTGCTCATGGCGTTGGACTGCACGCCGGGGCCGGTGAAGCTCATCGCCACGATCGTCACGGCCGCGAACAGCACGCCGTACACGGTGGCGAAGCCGGCGGAGCGGTGAGCGAAGCCCTTGGTGAAGTAGTAGGCGGGGCCACCGCGGTATTCGCCGGTGTCCGGGTCGCGCTCCTTGTAGATCTGGCCCAGGGTGGACTCGATGAAGCTCGTCGCCGCGCCCAGCAGGGCTGCGAACCACATCCAGAACACCGCACCCGGGCCACCGGCGGCGATGGCCGTGGCCACGCCGGCGATGTTGCCGGTGCCCACACGGTTGGCCAGCGACATCATGAGGGATTGGAAGGAGCTGGTGCCGTCGGAGGATTTCTCTCCTCCGAACAGCTGCCGGATCATGTCGGGGATGCCGCGCACCTGCACCGCGCCGGTGCGGACGGTGAAGATCACGCCGGCGAGGAGGATCACGCCGATCAGAGGGAGGGACCACAGGATCCCGGAGACGGAGGAGATGAGGCTGTCGATGTCCAGTCGGATCACTCCGGTAGGTCGGGGCCGTGGGGGAGCACCAGTGCTGACGGTCCCGGGCACGGCCATGTGCGTTGCCCGAACCTACGGTGTCCGACAATCCGATACCGCCAAATGCAGGGGATCGTGACCTCCCCGTTACCTCATGGTGTCGCACAGAGCCGACGAGGGTGTGCCGTGGCTCACCTCCCCGCTGAGCGCGCGGTTGTGCGGCGCCAATGACCGATGCCGGGGGCCGCATCGGTCGTGGGCGCTGCGCAACCGTGAGGTAAGGACACCGTGAGGTGAGGACATGGCGCAGCTCGAGCCCACCCCGTGCGCCGCGACCCCGTCGACTACCCTGGAGCGTCAGGCCCGGCCGCCATCGGCCCCGCCTCCCATGCTGCTTCACACCCCGCCCCGGCGCTGTTTCGCCGCCCGGCCGCTCACCCCGCCCGCCCTCGCCCGAGGAGCCCCGATGCTCTGGACCCTGGTCCGCCGTCATTCGCGGCCCTACCTGCCGCACCTGGCTGCTGTGCTGGTGCTGCAGCTGATCACCACGCTCGCGATGCTGTACCTGCCCAGCCTCAATGCGGACATCATCGATAACGGCGTGGCCAAGGGCGATACCGCTCATATCTGGCGCGTGGGCGGGATCATGCTGGCTGTGGCGGTGGTGCAGGTCGTCACCGCGATCACCGCGGTGTGGTTCGGGGCACGCGCCGCGATGGGCCTGGGCCGGGACATCCGCCGCAGCGTCTACCGGCGCGTGGACGCGTTCTCCACCGAGGAGCTGGGCCGCTTCGGCGCCCCCACTCTGATCACGCGCGGCACCAACGATGTGCAGCAGATCCAGATGTTCGTGCTGATGACGCTGAACTTCGTGGTGATGGTGCCGATCATGTCGATCGGCGGCGTGATCATGGCGCTGCAGGAGGATCCGGGGCTCAGCTGGCTGGTGTGGGTGAGCGTGCCGGTGCTGCTGGTGATCGTCGGGATCCTGATCCGCCAGCTGCTGCCGCTGTTCCAGCGCATGCAGAAGAACATCGACGCCATCAACGGGGTGATGCGCGAGCAGATCATGGGCATCCGCGTGGTGCGGGCCTTCGTCCGCGAGGACTATGAGCGCGCCCGCTTCGAGGATGCCAACCAGGTCCTCACCGACACGTCGGTCGCGATCGGCCGCATCTTCGTGCTCATGGGCCCGATCATCACGATGATCCTGCACCTGGCCACCGCCGCAGTGCTGTGGTTCGGCGGTCACCGGGTGGACGCCGAGCTCGTGGAAGTCGGCTCCCTGACCGCGTTCATGCAGTACCTGCTGCAGATCCTCGGCGCCGTGATGATGGGCTCGTTCATGTTCATGATGCTGCCGCGCGCCCTGATCACCGCCCGCCGCATCATGGAAGTGCTCACCACCGAACCCACCCTGCACGAGCCCGAGCAGCCCCGTACCCCCGAGCGCCGCGAGGGCCGCCTCGAGCTGCGGGACGTGACCTTCTCCTACCCGGGCGCGGAGGAGCCGGTGCTGGACGGCGTGAGCTTCACCGCCCTGCCCGGGACCACCACGGCGATCGTCGGCTCCACCGGCGCCGGGAAGACCACCCTGCTGAACCTGCTGCCGCGCCTGTATGACGCGACCAGCGGCGAGGTCCTCGTCGACGGTGTGCCGGTCACGGATCTCGCCCGCCGTGAGCTGACCGCCGCGATCGGCTACGTGCCGCAGAAGCCGTACCTGTTCTCCGGCACCGTCGGCTCCAATATGCGCTTCGGCGCCCCGAAGGCGAGTGAGGAGCAGATCTGGCAGGCCCTCACCACCGCGCAGGCCGACGGGTTCGTGCGCGAACGCACCACGGGAGTGGGGGACGAGGTGGCCCACGGCCTGGATTCCCGCATCAGCCAGGGCGGCACCGACGTCTCCGGCGGGCAGCGCCAGCGTCTCTCGATCGCCCGCGCCCTGGTGGCGCAGCCGCGGATCCTGCTGTTCGATGACTCCTTCAGCGCCCTGGACGTCACGACCGATGCGAACCTCCGCGCGGCCCTCGAGCAGACCACGGCCGGGGTGACGAAGGTGATCGTGGCCCAGCGCATCTCGACCATCACCGGGGCCGATCAGATCATCGTGCTCGAGCACGGGCGCGTGGTGGGCCGCGGCACCCACGAGGAGCTGCTGGCCAGCAGCGAGACCTACCGCGAGATCGTGGATTCGCAGGTCACCGAGGAGGAGCTGGCATGAGCGAGCACAGCACCACCGCGACGCAGGACACCGCCGCCGCCCCGGCCGCCGACGACCTCGAGGAGATGGACGCGACCTCGAACTCGCAGCCCCCGCCGAACCGTCGGGCCAAGCACTTCTGGCCCTCCGCGAAACGGCTGCTGGGGCTGTTCTCCACCCAGAAGGTGGGCCTTGCCGCCGTGCTGGTCATGGTGGTCATCGCCGTGGTGCTGAACGTGTGGGCGCCGCATGTGCTGGGCCAGGCGATGGACGTCATCTTCGGCGGGATCCTCTCCGCGCAGATGCCCGCTGGGGCCACACCTGCGCAGGTCATCGAGGGGATGCGCGCGGCCGGTCAGGATCAGGCCGCGGACATGCTCTCGGGCATGGACTTCATCCCCGGCGAGGGCATCGACTTCGGGCAGCTCGGTCGGCTGATCCTCATCGTGCTGGTGATGTACGTGGTGGCGCAGACGTTCATGTGGCTGCAGGGCCGCGTGCTCAACGACGTGGTGATGCGCGTGGTGTTCCGCCTGCGCCAGGACATCGAGGCGAAGATGCACCGCCTGCCGCTGTCGTACTTCGACCGCACGCAGCGCGGCGACCTCCTCTCGCGCACCACGAACGACGTCGACAACGTCCAGCAGGCCATGCAGCAGGCCTTCGCCACGCTCGTCTACTCGGTCCTGACGCTGATCGGGATCGTGTTCATGATGTTCTACCTCTCCTGGCAGCTGGCGCTGATCGCTCTGATCTCCGTGCCGGTGGCCGGGGTGGTGGTCGGCGTGATCGGCCGCCGCTCCCAGACCCTGTTCACCGCCCAGTGGCGGGAGACGGGCCGGCTGAACGGGCACATCGAGGAGTCCTTCACCGGCCACGAGCTGGTCACCGTGTTCGGCCGCCAGGAGGACATGGCCGAGCGGTTCGACGAGCGCAACGGCAAGCTGTTCGAGGCGTCCTTCGCCGCCCAATTCTTCTCCGGGATGATCATGCCGATCATGCAGTGGGTGAACTGGCTCGGCTACGTGGGGATCGCTGTGGTCGGCGGGCTGCGGGTGGCGAGCGGTCAGATGACCCTCGGCGCTGTCACCGCCTTCATCCAGTACTCGCGCGAGTTCAACCAGCCGCTGGGCCAGGTGGCGGGGATGGCGAACATGCTGATCTCCGGCGTGGCGAGCGCCGAGCGCATCTTCGAGCTGCTGGACGCGGAGGAACAGGAGCCCGACGCCGCCGGCGCCGTGGACGCTGCCGAGGCCGACGGGGCCGACGGGGCCGACGGGGCCGACGGGGCCACCGGGGCCGACGGGAGAGCGCCGTCCGCTGCTCCCGCCGCCGGTCGCGTCGAGTTCGAGCACGTCGCCTTCTCGTACACGCCCGAGAAGCCGCTGATCACCGACCTGAACCTGGTGGCCGAACCGGGCCAGACCATCGCGATCGTCGGCCCCACCGGCGCCGGGAAGACCACCCTGGTGAACCTCATCATGCGCTTCTACGAGGTGGACTCCGGCCGCATCGCCCTCGACGGGGTGGACATCCGCGATCTCGCCCGCGGCGCCCTGCGCTCCCAGGTGGGCATGGTGCTGCAGGACGCCGTGCTGTTCGGCGGCACGATCCGCGAGAACATCCGCTACGGCCGCCTGGACGCCACCGACGAGGAGGTGCTCGCCGCCGCCCGCGCCACCTACGTGGACCGCTTCGTGCACACCCTCCCCGAGGGCTACGACACCGTGATCGAGGACGACGGCGGGAACGTCTCCGCCGGTGAGCGGCAGCTCATCACGATCGCCCGGGCCTTCCTCGCCGACCCCGCGCTGCTGATCCTCGATGAGGCGACCAGTTCCGTGGACACCCGCACCGAGGTGCTCGTCCAGCAGGCCATGGCGGCGCTGCGCACGGACCGCACGAGTTTCGTGATCGCCCATCGCCTCTCCACCATCCGCGATGCGGACGTGATCCTCGTGATGGAGCACGGCGACATCGTCGAACAGGGCACCCACGATCAGCTGCTCGCGGCCGAAGGCGCCTACCACCGCCTGTACTGGTCGCAGTTCTCCGGCGGCATGGCGGATGACGGCGAGCCGGGTCCGGAGGCCGCAGAGCCCGGTGGGCACGCATCGGAACGCGCGGCAGAACCGAATGCTGACGCCGATGGCGTAATCAGATAGTTTTTCTTCGGAAAGCGTCACGATCCGGTGATCGGGTGTCCAGAAGTCCCGCATGGGCAGAGCGCTATGTGTTGCTGAGATCTCGTGTTCGGCGCCGGATGGATCCGGCCGCATCTCGCCCAGTCGGTAACTCGCCGAGGGAACCTGCAGGTCATAGCCGGTGTCGTCGGGCAGGCGCTGCGGCGTGGTGTCTCGCCGCGCGTTTTCTGTGTACCGTATGCCCAGGCTCTCCGTGAGCCTGAGCTGAATTCTCTCCGCGAGGGCGGTGCGGAATGTGAGCATTCCGCACCGTGATGGTGTTGTGATGTGAACATCCCGCATCCGACCGCCTCGCAGCTGCACCACGGTGGGTGGCGCAGCTGCGGTGAACTGACACCGGGGCCGCTGGCCCGAAAGGAGCCCACAGGTGCGCATCTCCGAGGTCGCCGAACGTACCGGCGTTCCCGTCGGCACCATCAAGTTCTATCTGCGCGAGGAGCTGCTCTCGCCTGGACGCCCGACCACCCGGACCTCCAGCGAATACGACGACTCCCATGTCGAGCGCATCCGCCTGATCCGTGCCTTGACCGTCGTGGGTGGACTGGGCATCGCTGCGGTGCGCAAGGTGGTCCAGGCCCTCGACGAGGGGCAGCAGGAGCACCACATGACGGTGCTGTGCACCGCTCAGGAGGCTCTGCAGAGCGCCTCCCCGGTCCCGGAGGTGGATGCCGCGCGTGCCCGCGATTGGGCGCTCGCGCACGGGTGGAGCGTCCTGGAGGATGATCCGCTGATCGACAAGCTCGCCTGGCAGTGGCAGGCCTGCGAGCAGGCGAAGATCCCGCTGGATGACGCGCGCATGGATGTCTATGCCGAGGCGATGTCCAAGGCCGCCCAGGCGGACCTCACGGACCTGCCCGAGGATTCCGCCGACGCCATCCACCGGGTGGTCGTCGGCGCAGTGATGGTCGACCCGGTGCTGTCCACGCTGCGCCGCATGGCCCAGCGGGAGCTGGCCCTGCGCTGCGCCCGCGAGGAAGGCGGGGAGCTGCCCCCGCTGTACGCACCCGTCGAGGACGACATTGCCGAGTACGGCACCGACACCGCTGAAGCCGACGTCGCCGAAGTCGACCCCACAGCCGACCCCGCCGACTGACCCGGCACCCCCGCGGCTGGCCGCCACCGGCTGACCAGGGCCGTCGGCTCGCCCCCTGCCAGTCCCGCGTGACAACGCAGCAGCCCGCCCCGCGGTCCGCGGGACGGGCTGCTGCGTTTCGTGCTGGGGTAGGAGTCGGAGTCAGTGCCCCTCGGCCCTCTGGGCCAGCTCCTCGCCGGTCTCACCCTGGCGCACCAGGCCATCGGCCCGCAGCTCCCAGAACTCGGCGTTCTTGATGCCCAGCGGACGCGGGTCGAACTGCGGGTCCTTCCCGGCCTTCTTCTGCGCGTGGTAGTCCTTCAGGGCCTTCAGGGCCGGGCCCTGCAGGATGAGGATCGCCACCACGTTCAGCCAGGCCATGGCCCCCACGCCGATATCGCCCAGGGTCCAGGCGGTACCGGTCTGGGTGGTCGCGCCGAACACCACGGCCACAAGGATCAGAGCCTGCAGGATGCGCACCAGCACCTGGCGCAGCATCTTGTTGGGGATCCAGCGGTTGAGGTAGGTGAGGTTCACCTCGGCCATGTAGTAGTAGGCCACCACGGTGGTGAAGGCGAAGAAGAACAGCGCCACCGCCACGAAGGTGGGGCCCAGGCCCGCGAACACGGACTCGAAGCCGTTCTGCGCGAACTCGGGACCGTAGTCGGTGCCCTCGGGGATCGACCCCGGGTAGATCGACTCCTCCTCGCCGGCGGCGTTGACCTTGAATACCTGGTACATGTCGGTGGAGATGATCAGGAAGGCGGTCGCGGTGCAGACGAACAGGGTGTCCACGTACACCGCGAAGGACTGGGCGTAGCCCTGCTTGGCCGGGTGCGAGACCTCCGCCGCAGCGGCCGCATGCGGACCGGTGCCCTGGCCGGCCTCATTGGAGTACAGCCCGCGCTTGACGCCCATCTCCACGGCCTTGCCCACGATCGCGCCGAACAAGGCGTTCGCCCCGAAGGCGCTGGAGAAGATCAGACCGAAAACGTGCGGGATCTGGTCGAAGTTCACGAAGAACACGATGGTCGCCAGCAGGATGTACAGCGCCGCCATCACCGGCACCACCATCACCGCGAACTGGGCGATGCGCTTGATGCCGCCGACGATGATGAAGGACAGCAGGATGAGCACGGCCACGGCGCTGATCCAGTGGGGCAGGCCCCAGGCCTCGTACGCAGCCGACGCCATACCGTTGGCCTGCACGCCCGGCAGGAAGAAGCACATCGCGACGATGGTGACCACCGCGAACACGATCGCGTAGGCCAGGAAGAAGCCGCGCGCCGAGGTGTGCTTGAAGGCCTTCTCGATGTAGTACGCGGGGCCGCCGCGGTACTCGCCGGTGTCCTGGTCCTTCTCCTTGTAGATCTGGCCCAGGGTGCACTCGATGAAGGAGGTGGAGGCGCCCAGGAAGGCGATCAGCCACATCCAGAACACGGCCCCGGGACCGCCGAGCGCGATCGCGGTGGCAACGCCGCCGATGTTGCCCATGCCGACGCGGCCGGCCAGGGAGATCATGAGCGACTGGAAGGAGCTCGTGCCGTCGGGCGAGGACTCGCCGCGCTTGAGCTGCGTGAGCATGTCGGGTAGGCCGCGCACCTGCAGGAACAGGGTGCGCAGCGAGAAGTACAGGCCGGTGAGAAGCAGCAGACCCACCAGCGGCAGTGACCACACCAGGTTGTTGGCCCCGGTGATCAGGGTGTCGAACATGGACGCTCCAGGGGGGGGAGTGGGGACGGGAGGCCGACGGGGATCGCGCGCATCTGTGAGCGTGATCACCAGGTGGGCCTGACCGCACAGTAGCGCGACAAAGGTCCCGGTGGGGACTTCCTGCGGGCTGTTACGCGACTGATACCAATCGGTCACTGGGTGTCGTGTCGGGCCGACCGGACGGCACTGGCTCTCACGCCGTGCCGATCAGAGGCCGTCCCGCGCACATCGAAGGCCGCCCCGCACGCATCAGGGGCCGTTCCGCGCACATCACAGCTGGCCGACGTGCCGCGGACCGGGCAGGTTCGGTACAGTGGCACGCGACCCCTCGTGCGGTGTCATCCTTCCGAACTCCCCCAGGGCCTGACGGCAGCAAGGGCAGGTGGGCTCTGGCAGGTGCACGAGGGGTCGTCGCATGCTCGGCCGGATCCCCGGCGGGGCGTGCAGGCAGGGCGGTGAGGCGCCGCCCGTCGCACGCCGCAGAGCGCGGCCGCGTAGCGTGGTGGTCCCGTCACCCCAGGGAGGTCCTGTGCAGATCCGCTCCACCGTCCGCATCGCCCGTCCCGCCCGCGAGGTGCTGGAGTGGCTCGACCGCCCCGGCGCCGTGGTGCGCCTGACCCCGCCCGGACTCGCCACCCTGGATGACCCGGCCGAGGGCGGCATGCGCGCCGGGCGTGTGGTGGGCGCCCACCTGGGGCCCGCACTGCTGCCAGACCTGCTGCGCCCGGCCTGGGTGCTGCATCACGCCCAGGGTGATCCCGCCGCAGGCCGTTTCGTGGACCAGCAGGCCAGCGGCCCCTGGCGCACCTGGCGCCACGAGCACCAGGTCAGCGCCGACGGGACTGCGGCCAGCATCGTGCACGATGCGATCGAGATCGAGCTGCCCCGCGTCCTGCGGGCTCTCGAGCCGCTGGTCACGCAGCGGGTGCGCCGCCTCCTCGCCTTCCGCACCCGCCAGCTGCGCGAGGACCTCGCCTTCCACGCTCGCTTCGCTCACGTCCCGCGCCGCACCGTGGCGATCACCGGCTCCTCCGGACTCATCGGTACGCAGCTCGCGGCGCTGCTGGAGACCGGCGGGCACCGGGTGCTGCGCATGCGCCGGGGCCAGAGCGCCAGGGAGGGGGAGATCGCCTGGGACCCGCAGTCCGGCCGCCTGGATGTCGCGGACCTCGAGGGCGTGGATGCGGTGGTGAACCTCGCCGGCCGGTCGATCGCCACCCGCTGGACCGCGTCGGCGCAGCGCGAGATCCGCGACTCCCGGATCCAGGGCACCGAGCTGCTGGCCCGCACCCTCGCGGGGATGCGCGAGGGCCCATCGGCCCTCATCCAGGCGAGCGCCGTGGGGATCTATGGGCCGCGTCGGCCCGGAGAGCTGCTCACCGAGGCG
The DNA here is from genome assembly GCF_023062615.1 of Brachybacterium sp. Marseille-Q7125. NCBI lineage: Bacteria > Bacillati > Actinomycetota > Actinomycetes > Micrococcales > Dermabacteraceae > Brachybacterium > Brachybacterium sp. Marseille-Q7125. The sequence goes on from NZ_JALLAL010000014.1 coordinate 14,319, forward strand.
TCGGCCCCCGGGGACGGCTTCCTCGCCGACGTGGTGCGCGACTGGGAGGCCGCGGCCGGCGGCGCTCGGAAGGATGTGCGCCTCGCCCTGCTGCGCACACCGCTGGTGCTCTCCGACGGCGGCGGCTCCCTCCTGCCCCAGCTACCGCTGTTCTGGCTGGGCATGGGCGGGCGCCTCACCGCGCCGGAGGCGATGCTGTCCTGGATCACGCTGGACGACATGGTGCGCGCTTATGCGCACGCTGTCCTGGAGCCCGCGCTCGAGGGCCCCGTGAACACGGTCGCCCCGGACCCGGTAGACGCCGCGACCTTCGCCCGGGAGCTGGGTCGGGCGCTGCACCGTCCAGCCCTGGTCCCGGTGCCGCCGATCGGGCCGCGCCTGGCGCTCGGCGAGGGGGCCGACGAGCTGATCCGCACCGACCAGAAGGTCTCCGGGGCGCGCCTGCGCGCGAGCGGGATGGAGGTGGCGCATCCGCGCCTGCGCGAGGCGCTCGCGCACGTGCTGTGGCGCTAAGGCGGGCGGTCAGAGCCGGTCGGCGGGCTTCTGCGCGAGGGCCTGCGCCTGCTGCGCCGCCGCGTGTTCGCGCCGGGCGGCCTGCTCGACCAGCCGGGTGGTGCCCAGGGCGTTGAGCACCGCGCACACCACCACGACCACGCTCGCCATCACCGGCAGCCACACCGCCACCTGCGTGCCCGCGCTCTCGGCGATCGCTCCGGTCAGCGCGGAGGCCGCGGACTGGCCGACGATCGTGGCTGAGCCCAGCATCGTCATCACCGTTGCGGAGCGGCCCTGCGGTGCGCGTTCGGCCGCGAGGCTGTAGAGCGTCACGATCGTCGGGCCGATGCCGAGGCCCGCCACTGCCATCGCCGCGACCAGGCCGCCCACCCCGTCGGCCCGGGCGAAGCCGAGCATCGAGGCGAGCATGAGCGCGGAGAACACCACCCAGCGGGCACGCAGGCTGAAAACCTCCGGGAACAGGCCGATCGACAGCGCGAGGATCGTGGAGCCGATGCCCATCACCCCGTAGATCAGCCCCGCGGAATCCGCGCGGCCGGACTGGGCGAGCACGGCGGTGAGGGAGGTGAGGACGGTGCCGAAGAACAGCCCGACGCCGAGCGCCCCGGCGACGACGATGAGGATCCGCAGGGAGCGCAGCTCATGCGCGGGAGCCTGGCGGGTGGGGGAGTCGGTGCTCGCGGGGGTGGCGCGGGCGGTGGGATGCAGAGCGAAGGCGGTGACGAAGATCAGCGTCAGCACCGCCGCGCCGATCATCGGGGCGACCGGCGTCATGGTCGTCGCGAGCAGCCCCACCACCAGGGGCCCGAACACGAAGGCGGTCTCATCGGCCGCGGACTCGTAGCCCATCGTTGCGTTCAATGTCTTCGCACGCCGCGGCTCGGGCAGCCGCGTGAGGATCAGATGCACCAGGCGAGTGCGGGAGAACGGGCCGATCTGCGGGGACGTCGCGCCGATGAGGAACCCGACGGCGAGCACCGCCGTATCCGGCAGTGAGCTGTAGGCGACCGCCGCGAGGGCCAGCAGACCCAGGGAGTTCAGCGTCCCGGCGAGCAGCAGCACTGGGCGCTGCCCGAAGCGGTCGGCGAAGAAGCCCAGCAGCGGGCCGACGAGCGCCGAGCCGAGCCCCAGCACCGCCGCGTTCCAGCCGCCCAGCGCGATCGAGCCGCGCGCCGCGACGACCAGGGTCATGGTGCCCACGACCATCATCGCGAAGGGGAAGCGAGCGATGAACGCGATGGGGAAGTAGGCGGCACCGGCCGCGCGCCGCAGCGTGATCGGGGAGCGCGGGGAATGCGGAGCGTCCGGGGAGTTCGGGGCCGACGGTGCAGTGCGCGGGGCCGACGGCGGAGTGCCGGAGGCCGATGGGGCCGTGCGTGGGGCGCCGGAATCAGTGCGGGAGGAGCTGGGGGCGGGGGTGCTGTGCTGCGCGCTCACGAAGCTCCTGACGGTCGGTGCCGCCTTGGACGGTCCGGGTGGACCCGAGGTAGATGCACTGCGGGGCGGCCGACGGGGCCGCGGGGACGAGGGCACTGTAGCCGGGGACGCGCGGTGCACGGAAGGCGCAGGCCCCCGGTGGTGCCGCACCCCACCCCGTCGGCACACGACCCATCGCTCCGCCGCACCGCCCCGCGCCGCCCGCTCTGCGCTCCCGCCCGTCGCGGATCCCGCTGCGAAATCGTGGAAATGACTACCTCATTCCCACGATTTCGCAGCGGTCTGCGGGAAAGGGCAAGGGCTCAGGCGGTTGCGCTGGGCTCCGGGGCGGGTTCGGCCGGCTCGGTGGAGAAGGCGCGATGCCGGGCGGCGTCGTACTCCGCCTGATCCAGGATCTTCTCGCGCTTGGCCACGATGACGCCCACGAGGGACTGGCCGGTGACGTTCAGGGCGGTGCGGCCCATGTCCAGGATCGGGTCGACCGCCAGCAGCAGGCCCACGCCCTCGAGCGGCAGCCCCAGGGTGGACAGCGTCAGGGTGAGCATGACGGTCGCGCCGGTCATGCCGGCCGTCGCCGCCGAGCCCAGCACCGCGACCAGCACGATCAGCAGGTAGTGCGTGATCTGCAGCGGCACGCCGTAGAAGTTCGCCACGAAGATCGCGGCCAGCGCGGGGTAGATCGCGGCGCAGCCGTCCATCTTCGTCGTCGCCCCCAGCGGGATCGCGAAGGAGGCGTAGTGGCGCGGCACGCCCATGCGCTCGGTGACGGTCTGCGTCATCGGCATGGTGCCCAGCGAGCTGCGGGAGACGAAGCCCAGCGACGTCGCCGGCCAGACACCGCGGAAGAAGGAGCCGATGGACAGGCCGTTGAGCTTCAGCAGCACCGGGTAGACCACCAGCAGCACGATGAGCATCCCGACGTACACATCCAGGGTGAACACCCCCAGCTGCCCGATGGCATCCCAGCCGTAGCTGGCCACGGCCGTGCCCAGCAGGCCGACGGTGCCGATCGGCGCCAGGCGGATCACCCACCACAGCAGCTTCTGGACGATCTCGAGTCCGGAGGCGGTGATCTTGAGGAATGGCTCGGCCTTCTCGCCGACCTTGAGCGCGGCGATGCCCACCGCGATGGAGATGACGAGGATCTGCAGGGCGTTGAAGCTGAGGCTCACCGAGCCGTCATCGCCCGCGGAGCCGGTGATGCCCAGGAAGTTCGTGGGCACGAGGCCGCGCAGGAAGTCCATCCAGCCGCCCTGTGTGCTCGAGGCCTGCGCCGCGGAGGCGTCCACGCCGGAGTTCGTGCCGGGGGAGGTGAGGACCCCCAGGCCGATGCCGATCAGCACGGCGATCAGCGAGGTGATGCCGAACCACAGGAGCGTCTGGGCGGCCAGGCGGGCCGCGCCGGTCACGCCGCGCAGGTTCGCGATCGAGGTGACGATTGCGAGGAAGATCAGCGGCGGCACGAGCGCCTTGAGCAGCGTCACGAAGATGGTGCCGATGGTGTCCAGCGTGGTGGTCAGCCAGTTCGCGCCGTCTTCCCCGGTGCCGGGTCCCATGGCGGAGGCGACCAGGCCCAGGATCACGCCGAGCACGAGGCCGATGAGGACCTGCCAGCCGAACGGGATCCGGGCGATCGCGGCCAGGGGGCCGTGTCGGCGCGTCGGGGATGCGGGGGTGGAGGAGGCGGGGGAGGTGTTCACGGCACCCGAGCGTAGGCCGTGAACACCTCCTGCGCCACTATTTGGTTAGGGATCACATAAGCAATGCTTTGGGGTGGGCGGGGTCGCCACGCCCCCGTCGGACCCGGAGCTCCCCGCGTGCGCCGTCCACCCCATGCGAAACGGCTGCGAAGTGGTGCTTATGCACGGTGGATAAGCACCACTTCGCAGCCGTCTGGGCTGAGTGAAGTCGGAGCGACGTCGAATGTGATGCGCTGGTGACCGATGCGGGCCGCCGCATCGGTCACCAGCGCATCACAGACGTCACCGGCGGTCGGCAGCCGCCTCCTCGGCCGCAGTCCCGCGGCGCGTGTACGCGGTGTCGGTGCCGAAGATCGTCAGCGGCGTGATGTCGTGATCATCGCTCCCGCGCACCGCACTCCACAGCAGGGACAGCAGGTAACCGGCCGCGAGCGTGACCAGGAAGCCGATCGTCGAGACGGTGAAGGGGTTCGCCCCATTCGACTGCGCGATCCACGCCGCCACAGACCCGGCCGCGAGACCCAGCAGCACACCGGCGCCATTGGCGCGCCGCGTGAAGATGCCCAGCGCGAACACCGCCGCGAGCGGCACCCCGAACAGGCCCATGATCGAGAGGAACAGGTTCCAGGTCTCGGCCTGATTGGTGGAGACGAGGTAGAGCGCAACGCCCACGCCCAGCAGACCGGCCACGATGATGATCCCGCGGGCCACGCCCACGGAGGCGGGCTTCAGCCCGCGGCTCTGCCCGAAGCGGTTCCACACATCGACCGTGAGGCACGCGGAGATCGAGTTCATCGAGGAGCTCAGGGTGGACTGCGCAGCGGCGAGGATCGCGGCGATCACCAGGCCCGCCAGGCCCGCTGGCAGCACGCTCACCACGAAGTACGGCACGATCGCGGAGGTGTTCACGCCCTCGGGCAGCGAGGTGCCGCGCGCGTAGTAGCTGTAGAGCATGGTGCCCATGCCGTAGAACAGCGGGATCGTGATGAGCGCGAGGATGCCGTTGGTGATCAGCGACTTTGCGGTGTCCTTGAGGCTGGCGGTGGTCTGGTAGCGCTGCACCACGTCCTGCGAGCCGGTGTACTGGTACAGGTTGTTGAACACCGAGCCGATGAAGATGATCGGGATCGCCGCAGCCGCGGTGTTGGTGAGGTCCCAGTTCGCGCCGGTGATGAACTTCCCGTCGGCCATGCCGTCGCTGATCACGGTGCCCAGGCCCCCGTCGATCGCGAGGAATCCGGCCACCAGGATCACCACCGCGCCCGCCAGCAGGATGATGCCCTGGATGACGTCGGACCAGATGACGCCCTCGATGCCGCCCAGGAACGTGTAGAGCACAGCGAGGGCGCCCACCAGGCCGGCCACCAGCAGCGGGCTCATATCCGTCACGGAGGTGATGGCGAGGGTGGGCAGGTACACCACCACGGCGATGCGGCCGATGTGGAACAGCACGAACATCAGCGAGCCGAGCACGCGGATCAGCGGGTTGAACCGCTCCTCGAGGTAGTCGTACGCGGTGGTGACGTTGAGCTTGCGGAAGAAGGGGATGTAGAAGTGGATCAGCAGCGGCACGATCGCGAAGATCGCGAGGTTGCCGGCCGCATACGCCCAGTCGTTGAGGTACGCCTGCTCGGGCGTGGACATGTAGGTGATGGCCGAGAGGGTCGTGGCGTAGATGCTGAAGCCCGCGGCCCAGGCGGGGATGCGACCCTCTGCGCGGAAGTACGAGTCTGTGCTGGCCGAGGCGCGGCGCGTGAAGTAGATCCCCACGCCGAGCATCCCCAGCAGATAGAGGATGATGACGCCCCAGTTCACGAGGCCCAGTTCCACGGTGTCCATCGGTCTCCTTCGAGATGGCGGGTGGGTGTCGGCGCGGGATGCTGGCCGACGGGTGCGGGTGCCGACGTCGGCACCGCGCTAGGACATCAGATGTCCGAACTCTGGGGAGAGCGTAGCGCATCGCCGCTCCGGAGGAAACCGTCGGGTGCTGCGCCCGGGCGCATTACGATGAGAAGACGTCAGACCAGTGACTGCCGGAATGGGGCCGACGGAGCGTGTTCGGCCCGGGTGGTCGCGATTCCTCCAGGAGGACCGGCATGTCCAGGCAACGGCGCCCCAGCGCCTCCGACACTGCCGCGGAGATGATCCGCGACCTCATCGTCCAGCGCGGCCTGCGCCCGGGCGATCTGCTGCCCACCGAGGTCGAGCTCGTCGAGGAGCTCGCCGTCAGCCGCTCGAGCGTGCGCGAAGCGATCCGCAAGCTCGACGCGCTGGACATCGTGGATGTCCGCCATGGCCACGGCACCTTCGTCGGCGCAGTCTCCCTGCGTCCGCTCGTGGACTCGGTGACCTTCCGCTCGCGGATCGATGCCCGCGGCGCGCTCACCACACTGGAGGACATCGTCGAGGTGCGCCGCGCGCTCGACGTCGGCTACGGGCGCCAGGTGGTCGAGGCTCTGGCCGGCACCCATCACGAGGATCTGCATGGGCTCGTGGCGGAGATGGTCGAGCATGCCGAGCGCGGCGAGCCCTTCCCGCAGCAGGACCGCGCCTTCCATGCCGCGCTCATGGAGCGCGCCACCGGGAACCGGCTCGGCGAGCATCTGCTGAGCGCCTTCTGGGATCTGCACACCGACCTGGTGCAGCTGCTGCAGGTGCCGGTCCCCGCGCGGATCCAGCGCACTGCCGAGGCGCATGGCGAGATGCTGCGCGCCGCCGAGGCGGGGGATCTGCCTGCCTACCTCGCGGCGGTCGACGAGCACTATGCACCGCTGATCGAGGTGCTCGAGACGAAGAGTGCGCAGGGCCTTGCGCCGGAGCCGCTCGCACCGTAACCTCGAGTAGACATCAGACGACTGATGTCCACTCGAGTCGACTCCCGCGGCGCCTCCGCGCGGGACCCTGCGAAGGAGCATCGTGAGCACCAGCGATCAGACCGCCACCCGCCTGACCGGCGTCATCCCGCCGGTCATCACGCCCCTGCATGAGGACCGCACCCTCGATGTCGAGGGCCTCGAGCGCGTCCTGGAGCGCATGCTCGCCGCCGGCATCACCGGCGTGTTCGCCCTCGGCTCCACCGGCGAGACGGCCTTCCACCCGATGCGCGTGCGCGAGCAGATCGTCCGCGAGACCGTGCGCATCGTCGCGGGCCGCGTCCCTGTGCTCGTCGGCGTCGTCGCGCCGCAGACCGCCGAGGTCATCGAGCGCATCGACCAGGCGCAGGAGCTCGGGGCCGATGCCGTCGTCGCGACCGCACCCTTCTACGCCATCACCGCCCCGGCGGAGGTAGAGCGCCATTTCCAGATCCTCGGCGAGCACGCGGACATCCCCGTCTACGCCTATGACATCCCCGTGTGCGTCCACACCAAGCTCGACCCCGCGATGCTCGTGCGCCTGGGGGAGAGCGGCGCGATCGCCGGGGTGAAGGACTCCTCCGGCGATGACGTGTCCTTTCGTCGGCTCATCCTCGCCAACCGCGCCGCCGGCTCGCCGCTGTCCATCCTCACCGGCCACGAGGTCGTCGTCGATGGTGCCTACCTCTCCGGCGCCGATGGCTGCGTGCCGGGCCTGGGCAATGTCGACCCCGAGGGCTACGTGCGGCTGGACCAGGCCGCCCGCCGCGGCGACTGGGAGGCCGTGCGCACCGAGCAGGACCGCCTGGCCGAGCTGATGGGCATCGCCTTCGGGGTGCGCGGACAGGTCGGCTGGGGCGCGGGCGTCGGCTCCTTCAAGACGGCCCTGCAGCTGCTGGGCGTGATCGGCTCTCGCCAGGTGCCCCAGCCCTTCGAAGCTCTCGATGAGGCCGATACAGCGATGGTCGCGGGGATCCTCGAGGCCGCCGGCCTCACGCTCGCCTCCCGCTGAGAGCCCCCGTGAGCACGCTGCTGGCCCTGGATATCGGCGGCACCAAGACCACCGCCGCGCTTGTGGAGCGCACGACAGATACCGCCCGAGTGCTCGCCGAGCACACCGTCGCGACCCCCGCGCAGGAGGGCGCATCGGCGGTGATCGCGGCGGCCGATGGGGCGCTCGGCACCGTCCGCGCCGCCGCGGCATCACGCGCTCCGGGGACGGCGGCCCCGTCGGCCCCCATGACCCTGGGTATCGCCTCCGCGGGGGTCATCGCCCCCGGCAGCGGCGAGGTCACCCACGCGACCGACGCGATCCGCGGCTGGGCCACAACGGCGCTCGGTGCTGAGCTCGCCGCGCGCCAGGACCTGCCGGTCGCGGTGCTGAACGATGTGCAGGCCCACGCTCTCGGCGAGGCCGTCCACGGCGTGGGTCGCGGGCACGAAAGCCTGCTGCTGGTCGCCGTCGGCACCGGGATCGGCGCCGGAATGGTCAGCGGCGGCACGGTGCACGTCGGCACCCGCGGCGCCGCCGGGCACCTCGGTCACCTGCCGGTCCCCGAGGCCGACGGGGTGGCCTGCCCCTGCGGCCGGACCGGTCACCTCGAGGGCCTCGCCTCCGGTCCCGGGATCCTCGCCCTCGCCACCCGCCTCGGGGCCGCCCGAGAGATCACGGCCGATGGGCGGGCGCTCGCCGCGGCCGCCCGCGCGGGCGATGCGATCGCCCAGGAGGCCTACCGCCTCGCGGGCTGGGCCACCGGGCGCGTGATCGGTGGGGCGCTGAACCTGCTGGATGCCGACGTGGTGGCGCTCACCGGCGGAGTCCTCGGCGCGAGCGAGGCCTGGCAGCACGAGCTCGAGCGCGGCATCGCCCATGAGGCCATGGATGTCGTGGCCGCCACCCCGATCCTGCCGGCTGCGGCCGGTGTCCATGCCGCCCTGCTGGGGGCGGCCGAGCACGCCTGGAGGAAGCTGTGCGCGTGAACCCTGCCGAGCTGACGAACACCCTGATCGTCTCCTGCCAGGCCTACCCCGGGGAGCCGATGCGCGATCCGCGGACCATGGCGCAGATCGCCGCCGCCGTCGAGCGTGGTGGGGCCTCCGCTGTGCGCGCCCAGGGCCTGGAGGACATCCGCCAGGTCAAGGCCGCGGTGAGCGTTCCGGTGATCGGGATCTGGAAGGACGGCGAGCAGGGCGTGTTCATCACCCCCACGCTCGAGCATGCGCTCGCCGTCGCCGAGGCCGGGGCGGACATCGTGGCGCTCGATGGGACCCTGCGCGAGCGGCCCGACGGGCGCACTCTCGCCCAGACCGTCGCGGGCCTGCGGGAGCGCTTCGACGGGCCGCTTATGGCCGACTGCGACAGCGTCGAATCCGCGCAGGCCGCCGCCGAGCTCGGCATCGAGCTCATCGGCACGACCCTCGCCGGATACACCGACGCCCGGCCGAAGACCGACGGGCCGGACCTCGCGCTGCTGCGCGAGCTCGCCGGGAGTCTCGGGGAGGGACAGCTGCTGGTCGCTGAGGGGCGCGTGCACACCCCGCAGCAGGTTGCTGAGGCCCGCGACGCCGGGGCGGATGCGGTCGTCGTCGGCACCGCGATCACCCACCCCACCACGATCACGACCTGGTTCGCGGAGGCTGCGCGCAACCACAAGGGCGTCGACAACGTCATGACCAACTACACCTAGTTGCGCCGTTGCTGAGACACCCGACAGCGTGCCCTCCAAGCCAGAGCAGATCACAATCAGATTACAATTAGGCGGACGTGCATTGCTGCTTGCTAACGAGCACTACCGTGAGCGCAGGAGCAATGGGGCCTAGAGGTTCAAAAGGCGGGGCCATGAAGGCGTTGAAGATAGCAGTTCTGACAGTGTGCTTCGGGATGGTATTCGGTGTGTGGGGGGGCGTAGCGAACGCAGGTCCACCAGTTGAGCTCGAAGACGAGTATCAAACTACGGCAGTCGCTTACTATGCGGAAACTGAAGGCATCTCCCGTCAAGATGCAAGGAACATTATCAGCGACCAGGAGGTAATTCTTTCGGTTGCGAATGAACTTGGGTTTGAATTTGACGAGGACGAGTCAGTTTATTTCGAGCCACACGGGCGAACTCAGACCGCAGTCGTGCATTCGAGCGACGAAGAGCACATATCCGCCTTTGCCGTCCTGCCCATCTCTGTCAACACAAAGATGCGAATAGAAGATGTCGATATTGAGTCGAGGATTCCGCTAGAAGTGTCCGACGAAACTGTGGCTGAGGTCAAAGAAAGTATCCCCGGTGTTCAGGGTGTATACGTTCGCGAGTCGGATGGCGCTTTGATGGTCGACGCAGTACCAACAACAGATGGTGCCCGGGCCTCCCGGGATCCTGGCGTACTTAAGGTGCGCGGCTATTCTACAACCATCGTGTCATACGGTGATGAGGCCGCAGATTCCCTACCAATTAGAGGCGGAGCCGCGATGAGCAAATGTACCGCTGGGCTTCCCGCCAAATATGGATCTTACAAAGGGTTCATTTCCGCTGCCCACTGCGACGATGTAACCAGACTGTTCGGCTCAACAAAGAACTCGGGGGTTTCAACCCGAGCAACCATGCGGAAGCAAATCCATAACGCCAATGCCGACATCGCATTCTATAGCGTATCTAGTTCTAATACGTTAACGAGAACCCGCTATGCCTCCTCGGCAACCTCGCCCGTTCGCGTTGGAGCCCCTGCAAGTGTCGGACCGGGAACCGTAGTATGCCACCGTGGTATGACCACGGGGTATCAGTGCGGGAGGGTTACTTCCATTGCATACAAGCCAACCTATAGCGGCGCATGTCCCGGAGGGACCTGCAATTCCGTGTTCGTGAGGGTCTCGGCGAAGCAGGAAGGGGGTGACAGCGGTGGACCTTGGGCTGCAGGATCAAGGCCAATCGGTATCCACAAGGGCGGTAGCTCGACCTTCAGCATTTACTCCAAGCTCCATCGGGTTCCCTCGGGAGTTCAGATTCTGTCTTAGGTCCAGAAAGACTCGATATTGAACGCGAAGAACCGCTTCGGATTATTACTGCTAATTGCTGCCGTCGCTTTATCGAGCTGTGTGTCTGCTGACCAAGGCGGCCACCCGGGAACTCCCGACGATACCTCCAACTTAGAGTGGATCAAGTACGCGGATGCCGGGGATGGCGGTGATGGTGCAGAGGTGTCAGGGGTCATCGTCAGCGTGGACGGCTGTCTTGGAATTGATAGAGATGATTCTGACGACCGCGCGATAATACTGCTAGCTTTTAGTGTCAAGGATGAGCGCCCAGCGTCGCTTGCTGAGGGTGATAAATTCGTTGGAGCTGGAGGTGAGATTCCGGCGCCAAAGACAGACGATTTCGAGTATCCAGCCTCTTGCAGCACCACGGGTTCCGTCTTCGTAGTGTCAATGAAGAGTTAGTGTCGGTCAAGAAACCTAGCCTCGATGTTTCATCGGGGTCGTGAGCTGGCTCGGGTGGCGTCGTTGCCGGTGTCCCGGGGGCTGATTCTGGTATGTGGGTGTGACGTTGTGTCGCAGTGTCCGTTGCGGGCGGCCCGGGTTCCACTGCCGGGGGTGAGGGTGCTGCTGGTCGTAGGGACGGTGGAGCGGGCGCGTCAGGTCTGGGCCACGGTGGTGCGTAGTCGGTTGATGCCGGTCAGGACGGTGGCGGCTTCCGGGGCGTGGCGGGCGAGGTGAAGGACCTTGTGACGGCAGCGCCGCACGAGCGTCGCGGGGATCTCGAACAGCCTCGCGCGTAGCCGTTTGGGCTCCCATTTCCGGGCATCATCGCTGGTGAAAGCGATGGTCTGCACCCATGCGACCAGCTCGCAGGCGAGCTGGATGATCTGGCACCAGATCTGGTTCTGCTTGAAGGACTGCAGCGGTAGCTTCAGCAGGCCCATGTCCTTGGCGTGACGGATCCGGTCCTCACACCGTGCCCGGCGACGGTGGCGCAGCTCCAGGACGGGAAGCTGTCCGCGGACGGTGTTGGTCGCGAACGCGGTGCTGCGCATGCCCTCATGATCGGTGATCCGCAGCTGCGCTCCGGGGTGCGGGCGTTCCTTACGCACGATCACCCGCATTCCCTCCGGCCAGCCTGTCAGGTCCAGCAGCCCGGTCAGCTCCGCCACCCAGGCTCCTTCACGGATACCGTCGCTATCGGTGTCATAGGCGGCAGTCCACGCCCCCGCCTCATCGATGCGCTCCAGCAGGTCAGGGGTGTTCGCTGGGAGGGTGAACCCGACCGAGTAGGCCAGTCGCTGCCGGTTAAGCCAGCCCACGAAATCCTTCGTGCCACCAGCCCCATCGGTGTGGATCAGGATCTTCTTCGAGCCCCGCCCGTCCCGGGAAAGCAGTCCCGCGGGCAGCTGCGCGAGGGCCTCACGGGTGAGGGCGATGTGATCAGCAGCGGTGTTCGAGCCCGCGTTGCCCGGACGCAGCTGGATCGCCAGCGGTTCACCGGTCCCGCCGCTGCCATGGTCGAGGAACGCGCACAAAGGGTGGTAGCCGAAACCACGTGTGAACGTCGGGGCGGCCTGCTCCTTCTGGCTGTGGACGTTGATCAAGGTGGCATCCAGATCGATGACCAGCGGGGTCTTCGCACTGGCCCCTCCGGCTGGGGAATGCTCCCCAGCCAAAGCCCAGGCTCTCTCCCGCGCGGCCTGGCGAGCTGTGGAGATCGCTGCGATCATCGCCGGGGCGTCGTCGGCCAGGGTCCTGAGCGTGCGGGAGATCGTCGGGGTTGAGGCCACCGGACCGAACAGGCCCGGCTCGCACCGCAGCAGATCAGTATCCCGAGCGGTGTCGCCACCGATCGCGCACGTCAGGGCCAGGTCCAGCAGAACCTTCACCGCGTGATGCTCCGCCAACCCCAACTCGATGACCTAAGTCAGGTCGGACGGCTCCCGCCGCTGTCGCAGGGCGCCGAAGGCGCCATGATCCCGGGGCGCTCATGGCGATCATGTGAGCGCCGACGAGAGCTGTGATAGTCCGCGCGCGCCCTGAACTAGCCTGTACGGGTGGCCACCGCTCTGTACCGTCGTTACCGCCCGGAGTCCTTCGCCGAGGTGATCGGCCAGGACCACGTCACCACGCCGCTGCGGCGTGCGCTGAACGCGGGCCGGGTGGGTCACGCCTACCTGTTCTCCGGGCCGCGCGGCTGTGGCAAGACGACCTCCGCCCGCATCCTCGCGCGCTGCCTGAACTGCGCCGAGGGCCCCACCGACACCCCGTGCGGGACCTGCGACTCGTGCCGTGACCTGGCGCGCGGCGGTGCCGGCTCCCTCGATGTGGTGGAGATCGACGCCGCCAGCCACGGCGGTGTGGATGATGCCCGTGAGCTGCGTGAACGCGCCTCCTTCGCTCCCGTGCGGGACCGCTACAAGGTGTTCATCATCGACGAGGCCCACATGGTGACCTCCGCCGGCTTCAACGCGCTGCTGAAGCTCGTCGAGGAGCCGCCGGAGCACGTGAAGTTCGTGTTCGCCACGACCGAGCCGGACAAGGTCATCGGCACCATCCGCTCCCGCACCCACCACTACCCCTTCCGCCTCATCCCCCCGCAGGTGCTCGGCCCCTACCTCGAGGAGGTCTGCGCCGCGGAGGACGTCCCCGTGGGCGAAGGCGTGATGCCGCTCGTGGTGCGCGCCGGCGGGGGCAGCGCCCGCGATTCCATGTCGGTGCTGGATCAGCTCATGGCCGGTTCCGGAGACGAGGGCCTGGACTTCGCGACCGCTATCGCGCTGCTGGGCTTCACTGACACGGCCCTGCTGGACCGCGCCATCACCGCGGTGGCCGAGCACGATGCGGCGGCGCTGTACGGCGCGGTCGAGCAGGTGCTTGCCACCGGGCATGAGCCGCGGCGCTTCGTGGAGGATCTGCTGGAGCGGATCCGGGACCTCATCGTGCTGGCCGCGGTGCCGGAGCGGGGCGCGGATCTGCTGCCCCAGGTTCCGGCCGATGAGCTCGAGCGCATGCGCGAGCAGGCCGCCGCCTTCCACCCCGCGGACCTTTCCCGCTGTGGTGACCTCGTCAATGAGGCGCTGTCCACGATGACCGGTGCGACGTCGCCGCGACTGCACCTCGAGCTGCTGGCCGCGCGCCTCGTGCTGCGCGCCGAGCGCGCTGCGGGGGCAGCGCCGGCGGGCGCAGGGGTGCCGGCGGGTGCAGGGTCGCCGACGGGTGCAGGCGGAGCCCGGGAGGAAGCTCGCCGGATCGCGCAGCAGAAGGCTGAAGCCTCCCGCCAGGCTCGTGGCGGCCGGCAGCCCCAGCGCGGGGCAGCTGAGGGAGCGCCCGCGCAGCAGCGCCCGGGTGCGGCGCCGCAGCAGGTCCCGGCAGAGCAGGTGGAACAGCAGCGCGCCCCGCAGGGCCCGCCAGAGGCGGGGCCGGGGCCCGAGGCAGCACCGGCGCCGTCCGCAGAGCCCGCCCCGCAGGCCAGCGGAGTCGGTGGTACCGGGGCTGCCGGGGTTGCCGGGGGTGCCGATGCTGCGGAGGAGCTGCGCGGGCACTGGTCCGCAATCCTCGATGAGCTGCAGCAGATCCGTCGGCCCGCCTGGGCGCTCGTCTCCCAGAACGCCCACGTGCATGCCGTGAAGGGCAGCACCCTGGTGCTGGGCTTCCGCACCGAGGGGCTCGTGGCCGCCTTCCACCGCGGCACCGCGGCGCAGAACGTGGCCGATGCCGTCCGGCGCATCACCCACCAGGAGCTGACCGTCGACGCTGTCGTCGGCGAGGACCCGGGACCCGGCGGGGGCAGCCCCGGGGGTGGCGGTCCCGGTGGACCTGGTGGAGGCGGTCTCGGGGGCCCCGTCAGAGGCGGCGCCGGTGGCGGGCCGCGGGGCGACGGCCCCGTCGGTGGGCCCGCCGGGGGAGGCCCCGGCCCGGGCGCGTCCCCTGCTGCCCCGCCGCGCCAGCAGAGCCCACGCGGCGGCGGGGCCTGGGGCGATGCCGCCGCGGCCATGACCCCCAGCCGCCCGGCACCCCCGCGCGAGGAGGCGCCTGCAGCCTCCGCCGGGCAGCGCGCTTCCGAGCGAGCGATGCGCGCCGCCGAACGAGCCTCCGCGGCACGGGCGAACGCCGGACCGTCGCCCGAGGACTTCCCGCCCGAGCCCGATGACCCCTACCCGCCGGAGCCCGAGGACGCCTACCCCCCGGACCCCCGCGAGGACACCTACCCGGCGCCTGCCCCCGGTGGCCCAGCACAGGCTGCTCCGGGATCGCGCGCCGAGGAGGGGCAGGAGGCTCGCGCGAGCAACGACGCCCAGCCGCGGGAGGCAGGCCGCACATCGCCGCAAGCCCCGGAGGGCCCGGCGCCCGAGGTCGAGGACGAGGGGCGAGACTCCCTGCCCGACGGTGAGCCGCGCACTTTCGGCCAGGCCGCGCTGCGCCGTGCGATCGCCGAAGGCCGCGTGATCCGTTCCCGCCCCGCACAGAATCTCCCGACCAGCCCCGGGAGCGGCCCCGCGGAGAGCACGTCGGCCCCCACCACCCCGACGGCTGATGCGGCGCCGCAGGCTCACGAGAGCCGGGGCGCAGCGACGTCGGCAGCGCCCGCCCCGACGGAGCCCGCGCCCGCTGAGCCCGCGCGCAGCGGGGCAGCGCTCGTGCGGGAGGCCGCGCAGGCCTCGCGGGCCGCGCATGCGCAGCGCGGCCGTGGCTCAGCACGCACCGCCATGGCCCCACCGCCGGAGGAAGACCCCACCGGCGGTGCGACCCGCGATGACGAGGACGCAGTGATCACCACCCGCTCAGGCCGTGAGGTGATCGAGCAGGTGCTGGGCGGCCGCGTGCTCGAGGTGATCGACGAGACCGCGGGCCGCTGACCCCGTCGGCCCCACTTACCCGCTCAGCCCTCCCGCGGCTCGAGCAGGCTCACCAGATCCGTGCGCAGCGTCGCCGGGTTCACGTCCGGGCCCGGCATCGTCACGTAGAACTCCCAGAACGGGAAGATCATCTGCTCCCCGGCCTCCCCGATCTCTTCGGTGAACGCCCCCCACGCCTCGGCGAGCCCGCCGTAGGCTCCGCGGTGGGAGATGCGAGCCACGCGCCCGCCCGGCAGCACCGATCCGGTGACCACATACCCGCTGGGCAGCTCGATCTCGCCCTCGAGCACCCGGTCCACCGGGAAGCCCACCTCGCAGTCCGCGGTGGAGACCGGCTGACGGTGATGCAGCGCGAACGCCGGGCCGATCGGCGCGATACCCGCCCCGGCCAGCGCCTCGGCCAGATGCGTGAACGTGCCATCCATGAGGGAGGCCATGTCGTACATCGGGAAATCCTGCTGGCGCACCACCGCGGTGGGCACCTCGGGCGCCGTCTCGATCCGGCAGTGCTCCAGGGCCTCCGTATCGCCGTACGGCGTCGGCATCGCCGTCATCGCTCGGCCTCCTCGCGGGAGACACCGGCGAGATCCAGCGCCAGCTCGCAGAACATCGAGTTGGACCAGGAGAACCACTCGCGCGTGAAGATCGTCGGGTCATCCACGTGCACACCCTCATGCATCATCCCGGTGCCACCGTCGGTGCGCATCAGCTGCTCGAGCAGGCGCAGCTTCTCAGCCGGGTCGCTGAGCGTCAGCCCCTCGACCGACTTCGCGATCGGCCACACGTGATCCTTCGGGGTGTGCGGGGAGCCGACGCCCTCGAGGTACAGGCCTGCGAAGAAGAACGGGTTGGTGCGCGAGAGCACCGCGGCGCGGGTGGCGCGGTAGGTGGGATCATCCTGCTCCACGCAGCGCAGGTAGGGCAGGGACAGCAGGCTCGGCACGTTCGCGTCATCCATGAACAGGTGCTGGCCCATGCCGTCGATCTCATACGCCCAGATCTGCTCGCCATCGGGCCCGTCGATCCGGCCGTGCTCCTCGAGCGCCGCGCGGATCTCCCCGGCCAGGCGCCGCGCGGTCGCGGCATCGTCCGCCTCCCCGGCGACGTGCTCCAGCAGGTCCCCCAGCCGCTCCAGCGCGAGCGCCAGGAAGAAGTTCCCGGGAATGTTGTAGCCCAGCTCGCAGCGATCATCGGAAGGCCGGAACCCCGCCCACACCAGGCCGTTGGGCACCGTCTTAGAGCCCTTGCCGTCACGCGCCAGGGTGTCGGACGGCGGGCAGTTCTCGCGGCGGAAGAAGTACTTTGAGCGCTCCTCGTGATGCTGCTCGGTCTGCACCACCTCGAGGATCGCGCGGGCGGCCGGCAGGAACTGGTCATCGGCCCACGACGTATCCCCGGTCGCGCGCCACAGCCGCCACGCCAGATCCGGGCCGTAGGACAGCGAGTCCAGCTCGAACTTGCGCTCCCACGCCCACGGGTTGTTCAGCTCGGTGTCATCGCTGTCCCAGTGGGAGGCGTCCGCGGTGCGGTTGAAAGCATTGGCGTACGGGTCGATGACGAGGTACATCCAGTGCCGCCGCAGCAGCCCGGCCAGCACCTCCACCAGCTCCGCCCGGTCCGCGTCCGAGCCCACGCCGCCGACCACCAGGCGCAGCAGCGGAGTCAGCTGGGCCGCGGAATCCCGCAGCCACATCGCCGGGATGTCCCCGGTGATCACGAAGGTGGTGCCGTCCTCCTCCCGGCTGACGGTGGTCTCGGCCGTGTTGCGCAGGTAGCCGATGACCCACTCGGCGATGGCCTCGCAGGTGGGAGCCGGGGCGTCGGTCGCCGCGGCGATGCCGGAACGGACGCGCTCGGCCACGTCATCGAGCAGTGCGGAAGGGAGCTGCACAGTGGTCACCTCGTCACAGGATGGTTGGTGGAGAACCAGGCTAGCGGCACATCACGCCGACGGGGCGCAGTGCCCCCGACGCCGACGGGGCGCAGCGTCCACCGCGCCGCCCACTACAGTGGCCTGCGTGTACGAAGGCATCGTCCAGGATCTGATCGACGAGCTCGGCCGCCTGCCGGGCATCGGCCCCAAGTCCGCCCAGCGCATCGCATTCCACCTGCTGGACGCGGACGATGCCGCCGTGCGCCGCCTCGCGGACGTCCTCATCCAGGTCAAGGACACCGTGCGCTTCTGCGAGATCTGCGGGAACGTCTCCTCCGCCGAACGCTGCCGCATCTGTGCCGACCCCCGCCGCAGCGAGGAGGTCATCTGTGTGGTCGAAGAGTCCAAGGACATCATCGCCATCGAACGGATCCGCGAGTTCCGCGGCCGCTATCACGTGCTCGGCGGCGCGATCGACCCCATCGGCGGCGTGGGCCCGAACGACCTGCGCATCACCCAGCTCATGAGCCGCCTGGGCATCGGGGAGACCACCGAGGTGATCCTTGCGCTGGACCCGAACATCGAGGGGGAGGCCACCGCCGCGTACCTCTCGCGCCTGCTCGCGCCGCTCGAGCTGACCGTGACGCGTCTGGCCTCCGGCCTGCCGGTGGGCGGGGACCTGGATTACGCCGATGAGATGACGCTTGGGCGCGCCTTCCTGGGCCGCCGCAGCGTATGAGCTGACGACCGGACAGGGCCGACGTGACCTCCCCGATGCTGCACCCGAACCAGCGGGCCCTGCCGCCGCTGCGGAACCTCCCGGCCCCGCCACGGGTCCCGGAGGAACCGGCCTCGCTCGTGCCGCCCGCCGAGATCATGCTGTACGCCCGCCGCACCCTCGGGGCCCGGGTGCTGCGTCGCATCTGGGCGCCCGCCCTCGTGCTGCTGGCCCTGTGGTACCTGCTGCTGGTGATGTACGTGCTGGGCCCCTCGCCCACCCTGTGGTTCTTCGGGGTGCTGTTCTCCCTGGCCGATGCATCCATGCTGACCTCGCTCACCACCCAGATGGGCTTCTCCGGGACGTCGCTGGCCTGGTCCTTCGCCCTCGTCCCGCTGATCGCGACGGCTGTGAGCCTGCTGCCGGCGCTCGCGGCCCCGCCGCTGCTGGGCGCGATGCGACCGCGCGAGCACCTGAGCGAGGAGACGTTCCGCCGCGCCGCCGCGAACCGCCTGACGCTGCTGCTCATGGCGGTCCCGATCCTCACCGTGGTGCTGCTGCCGCTGGTGACCGCGCTGCCGCTCGGCCAGCCCTGGCAGACCCTCGGGCCCGGCCACCTGTCCATGTGGTGCCTGGCGCTCGCGGTGCTGCCGCTGGCCTGGGTGCTCGTGCGCGCCACGCTCGCGATCCACCGTCTGCTGGGGCTTGAGCGCATGGAGACGCTGCGCAAAGCCGCGATGCTCGGCAGTGACCGGGAAGTGCTCGAGCAGCGCCGCGCTGCCCTGTGGGCGCAGGACCGTCGGCACCTGCCACCCACCCCCGGCAGCCCCCAGGACGGCGCAGAGCTGAGCGGCCGCGGCATCCTCACGGCGCTGCTGGCCATGGGCCGCTCCGCCCTGGTGTGGGTGCTGCCCGCCGCGGCACTCACCGGCTGGACGATCTTCGGCCTCACGGAATTCATCGCCCTGTTCACGGGGCTTGCCGCCGAGGACCTCACGCAGCTGCGCACCCCGGTGCGGCTGCCGCAGCTGCTGCTGGCCGCCACCGTTCTGCTGCTCGCGACCGCGCTCGGGGGACTCGCCCCGGCGGCCGCGATTCGCCTGTCCACGGCGCAGCGAGCCGAGGTCCGCGATCAGCGCACCGTCCCGCAGTGGGAACGTCGGGCCCGCGCGAACCCGTGGGAGGCGCGCGTCTGCGGCCTCGCCGGCTGGCTGGTGGCCGCCCTGCAGCTCGGCGCGTGGCTGCTCGTCGGCGTGCTGCTGCCCGTCACCGGGCTTGCCAGCGGCGTCACCTGGGCCTGGGTGGTGTTCGCCGTGCTGCTGCTGGTGCCGCTCGCAGGCGGGGCAGCGGCCTTCGCGATGCGCCGCAACCTGCGCGATGTGCTCTACGGGCCCGCGGGTGCGTATATGCGTCGGCCCGCCCCGTATGCCCTGGTCGCCCCCGATATCGGCACCCGGGCGGACCGCGCGCGGGACCCTGCGGTGCGGACAGCGCTGCGCCAGCGCCGACGGGCCGAGGGCGGCGAGTACGACCTCGAGGCCTTCGACCTCGATGCGGCCGATGACCGGCTGTGGGTGGACGATGATCTGCCCGGCGCGACCGACACCGAGATCCGGGAGGCGGACCTCGCCGCCGGGCGGCTGCCGGACTTCGGCGGCGAAGGGTCGGCGTTCACCGGCGGCGGGCGGGCGGCCGGCTCCCTCGAGGGGGCCGACGGGGGCGCGAGCCACACGATCCCCGAGCAGATCGGGCCGCCGTCCCGCGGCTGAGCAGCCGGTTGCGCGGGCCCGGGTCAGGTGCGCGCGAGCTCGACTCAGGCGATCCGGGTCCCCTTGCCCAGACGCCCGATCGGCACGCCGATACGGTGCACCGCGAGCACGAGCGAGCCA
This sequence comes from Brachybacterium sp. Marseille-Q7125, assembly GCF_023062615.1. Classification (NCBI taxonomy): domain Bacteria; kingdom Bacillati; phylum Actinomycetota; class Actinomycetes; order Micrococcales; family Dermabacteraceae; genus Brachybacterium; species Brachybacterium sp. Marseille-Q7125. The sequence continues at coordinate 34,127 of NZ_JALLAL010000014.1, forward strand.
CCCCCGGCGAGCATCCACATCGCCAGGCCCATCGGCCACAGCGGTCGGTTGGGCGGCGTCGCGAGATGCTCCGGGTAGCCGGGATCCTCTGGGGAACAGTTCACCCGGTGGGAGGGGTGGTTCGACGTGGCAACGGTCCGCATCCCCGCTTTGAGCAGCACGAGCGCATCCATGTCGGGGCCCTCACTGGCGTTGATGTCCATATTCACGCGGGGCGCGGCCTCCGCCAGCAGCACCACCGGGTTCGCCCACATCAGCGGCAGCGAGAGATCTGCCCGCACCACGCGGCGCTCCCGCATCTGGGGCTCGCAGATCCAGCGGTCGCTCGAGCTGTCGTAGGTCCCGCGATACGTCTGGACCGTCGTGTCGTACTGGAGGAACGCCGCGGAGGTCGCCCAGGTGATCGGCGCTACCGCTGTCACCCCGAACACGAGGGCATACATGAGCACCACGGAGCCCAGCTGCCGTGCCGTCAGCGCCGAGAGCCCCAGCCCGATCGAGGTCACGCACAGGGTGAGCAGGCTCAGCACCAGCACCAAGCGCAGCATGTAGAAGATACCTACCTCGCCCAGCAGCGCCAGCGGCACCACCGACGGCAGGGCGAGAACCTGGAAGGCGAGCCCGGTCGCGAAGCCCGCAAGGAGCTTGCCGAGCACCAGCTCCGCCGGGCTCAGCAGGCTCACCTGCAGCGTCGCGAGTGTCCCGGCGGTGCGGTCACCATTGATCGACCCGGCCGAGAGCGCCGGCACCACCAGCAGCATCGCGAACAGCACGAGGATCATCTGCAGGCTGAACAGCACCCGCGCGGTGACGCGCACGTCCACCCAGGAGCCGCTGTACATCATCGGGCCCAGCGCCAGGAGGCCGATGCCCAGCAGCACCAGCGTCCACACGCCGAGCGCGATGTACCAGCGCAGGGAGCGCAGGCGCTGCTTGAGCTCGAGCGCGGTCACCAGCCACACGCCGCGCGGCCGCAGCTGCCAGCGCCCATTGGCGAGCGGCCGCTTCCGCAAAGCCGCGGGTGGGGGCGGAGGCAGCGCATCCCCGCCGGGCGGCAGCGCGGAGCCGGGCGGGGACCCGGAGGGCGAGGGCATCATCGCGGTCATCACAGAGCTCCCTCACGTCGGGCGGCATCGGAGGCGAGGTAGGCGGCCTCCAGGGTGCCGGTGGCGGGCGCGAACTCGATCAGCTGCGCCTGCTCAGCGGTCAGATCGGCGAGCAGTCGGGCGGCGGTGCGGTCATCGGGCAGGGAGATCAGCGCCTCAGCATGCCCGGAGATCGTCTGCTGCGCGGGCATCACTCCGCCATGCCGCACCCCGAGGCGATCCAGGGCCACCTCGAGCGCCTGATGGTGCAGCGAGCCCACCCGCCAGGTGCGCGGCCGCGCGGCGAGCTCGTGCACGCTCGCGGCGTCCACCACCTCGCCGGCATCCATGAACACCACGTGGTCGGCCATCTCCTCCAGCTCGGAGAGGATGTGGCTGGACAGCAGCACGGTCGATCCCTGGGCGGCGCGCGTCCGCACCACCCGCAGCAGGCGGCGCCGGGAGGCCGGATCCAGCCCCGAGGCGGGTTCATCGAGGATCAGCACCGAGGGGTCATGGACGAGCGCCCGCGCGAGCCCCAGCCGCTGCTTCTGTCCGCGTGAGAGCACATGCGCCCGCTGCTGCGCGAGGCTGGTCAGATCCAGCAGCTCGAGCAGATGATCCACGCGCTCACGTAGCTGCGCGGTGGGCAGGAAGTAGGCCCGCCCCATCGTCTCGAGCACCTCGAGCACCGTCAGCGAGTCCCAGGCGCCGAACTGGTCCGGCATCCAGCCCACGCGGGCCCGCACCGCGGGGGAGTCCTCGGCGGGGTCGATGCCGTCCACGAGCACTCGGCCGGTATCCGGCCGCAGCAGCGAGGCCAGCATCAGCATGAGCGTCGACTTCCCGCAACCGTTCGGCCCCACGAGCGCGGTCACCGCCCCGCGCGGCGCGGTGAAGGACAGGTTCGCGACGGCCTGCACCGCCCCGAAGGCCCGGGAGACCTGCTCGGCCCGCAGCCCGTCGGCCGCGGGGCTCTCCGGACCGGGCTGAGGGGATCCGGGCACGCCGAACCACGGCCCGTCGGCCTCGTATCCGTGGGTCCCCGGCCTGTCTTCCCCCACCCCGGTCATGGGACCTCAGCCCTCCATCGCCGCGTTGCCGGCTTCCTGCGCCTGCGGGACGCCCTCCTCGGCGGGCAGGCGGCCGATGAAGATCTCCTGGAAGATCGGGATCGCGGCCATCAGCCCGTCGTTCGCGCGCTCGCCGGTGTCCGCGGGCGCTGGATCCTTCGCCGCCTCGACGAACACCGAGACATCCACGCCCTTGTCCGCCCAGAAGTCGATGAACGCATCCTGCGCATCCACATGGCCGGGGAAGGAAACGCCCTGCTCGCCCAGCGGCAGCTGGCCCTCCTTCGAGCCCAGCCAGGTCAGCAGCGCGGCGATGCCCTCCTGCTGGTCCTCGTCGGCCTTCGCGTTGCCCACCGCGACCACGCCGTGGACCAGGGACTTTGCGCCCGCCGGGCCCTTCACGGGCGGGGCGATCGCCCACGGGAACGAATCCGCGACCCCCTCGCTGATGGCCAGCAGGTTGTACGGACCGGACTGGAACAGCCCCAGCTTCCCCTGCGTGAACAGGTCTCGGGAGAAGTCACCGTTCTCATTGGTGTCCGCGGCCGACGGGGCCACGTGATCCTCGTTCACGAGCGCCTGCATGTAGTCGAAGGCCGCGATGCCCTCCTCGGAGGCGAAGACGTAGCGGTCATCCTCCTGCCAGGTCGCACCGTTGGAGGCGAGGAAGGGGCCGATGATGGCCTGTCGGTCTGCGGCGGAGTTGAAGCCGTACTGCTCGCGGGCATCGGCCGCGAAATCGTCCTCGCCCGGGTGGCGGCCGTCCTTGTCGAGGGTCAGGGCCCGCGCGGCGTCGCGCAGCGAGTCGGTCTCCGCATCCGGATCGAACTCCAGGGCCTCGGGGTCCACGTCGGCGGCCTCCACCAGGTCCTGGTTGTAGAACGTCGCGATCGAATCCCAGATCTGGGGGACGCCCCACAGCTTGTCGTCTCGCGTGTACAGGTCCACGACGGACTTCTCCCACTGGTCGGCGCCGCCCTCGACGACGTCATCGATCGCCAGCAGATGCCCGGCATCCGCGTAGCGCACGAAGTTCGCGGAGTTCATCCAGTACACATCCGCGGCGTCACCGCTCGCGGTGTCCAGCGGCAGGCGCGTCCAGTAGTCGTTCCACGGGACCACATCGATCGTCACCGACCAGCCGGTCTCCTCCTTGAAAGCGGCGAAGGACTCCTCATAGGCGGGCACGGCGTTCTGCTCCCACAGGCGGAAGGTGAGGCTCTTCTCCCCGCTGGCCTCACCGCCGCCTTCGTCGCCGCCTCCGCTCGAGGACGGAGAGCAGGCGGCGGCCACGCCGAGCAGACCGGCGGCGGCAGTGGCAGAGAGCATGGTGCGGCGAGTGAACATGGAGACGTCCTTCCGATGGGCGATCACCCCATTATCTCTGCCTAGACCCGGTCGTGGGGGACGTGAGGGCGGCGGGGATGGACCACGCGCGAGCCAGCGGCGGCGGCAGCACCCGCGGATCATGCGGCAGCACCCGGGCGAACAGCCACCGCGAGAGGTGCCGACGCATCCCGCGGCGCAGCGTGTGCGCCAGCTCGATGCTCATGGCGCCAGCGTACGGGACCGCTTGCCCGTCGGCCCTACCGGAGCGTCTCGCCCACCGAGCGGGTGATCTGCTTCTGGAACACGATCATGAGGATCACCAGCGGCAGCACCGCAAGGGTGGTGCCGGCCATGACGAGGGTCCAGTTGTTGTTGTACTGCGACTGCAAGGACGCTGTCGCCACGGTGATCACGCGCCATTCAGGCCCGGAGGTGATCACCATCGGCCACATGAAGCTGTTCCAGTGCGTGACCACCGTGATCAGCACGAGCGTGACGATGATCGGGCGGTTCAGCGGGACCACCAGGCTCCACAGCAGCCGCAGCGTCCCCGCACCATCGACCCACATCGCGTCGATCAGCTCCCCGGGCACACCGCGGAAGTTCTCGCGCAGCAGGAAGATCGCGTACGGCGAGCCCAGCACGAAGGGGATCACGAGCGCCCAGAACGTGTTGCGCAGCCCCACCTCGGACAGCATCAGATACAGCGGCACCACCACCACGACCTGCGGCACCATGAGCGTCGCGACATACACCCAGAACAGCAGGTCACGGCCAGGGAAGCGCAGCAGCGCGAAGGCGTAAGCGGCGAGCACCGAGAACACCATCTGGCCGACCAGGATCACCGCGACCATCTGCACGGTCACGACCACGGGGGTGAGGAAACCATCGGGCGTAGTCAGCAATTCGACGACATTGTCCAGCACCGGCGGGGCGGGGATCGAGAGCGGGCCCTGCTGCGCGAACTGGCGCGTCGAGGTCACGGCCGTCATCACCGAGACCGCGAACGGCCCCAGCGTGAGCAGGACCGCGACCAGCAGCACCAGGTAGGTGGCGACGTAGCCCAGGAGCCGACCGGGGGAGCGGTGACGGGATCCGGTGCGGGGCGCGTCGGGCTGTGCTGTGGTGTCGTGAGGCATCGGCGCTCCCTAGCTCATGTCGTAGGTGACGCGCGAGGAGAACCAGCGCTGCTGGATCAGCGTGATCACCACGAGCAGGACGAACAGGATCACAGCCACCGCACTCGCGCGGCCCAGGCGGCCGGAGACGAAGGCCTCGTTGTAGATCAGGGAGGCGATCACCTCGGTGCGACGCTGCGGACCGCCGCCGGTGAGCGCGAAGACCATGTCGAACACCTGGAAGCTCGCCACCACCTGCGTGACCGCGAGGAAGAACGTGGTGGGGCGCAGCAGCGGGATGGTCATCGCGGTGAGCCGACGCAGCGGGCCCGCGCCATCCAGGGTCGCGGCCTCGTAGATCGAGACGGGGATCCGGCCCAGGCCCGCCTGGAAGAACAGGGAGATGTAGCCGACGTTCTGCCAGATCGCCACAAACGCCACCGCCGGCAGGGCGAGCGACGGATCCGTGAGCCACTCGATCCGCACCCCCAGGATCTGGTTCAGCGCGCCGACGGAGGGCTGGAAGATCCACTTCCACACCACGCCCAGGGCCAGCGGTGCGCACACCCACGGGATCACCACGACCACGCGGGCCACCGCCGAGCCCGGCAGGGCGCGCACCAGCTGGGTCGCGAGAATCAGCCCCAGCACCAGCGAAACCGGCACCGAGATGAGCGTGAAGATCGCGGTGACCAGCAGGGAGTTGGCGAGCACCCCGTCGGCCAGGAGGCTGCGGTAGTTCTCCAGGCCCACGAACTGCTGCTCGCCCAGCAGGCTCCACCGGAACAGCGAGACCACGAACGCGAGTGTCACCGGCAGGATGAGGAACGCGGTCACGCCGATCAGGCTGGGCGCGATGAGCAGCCAGCCCGCCAGGGGACGACGCGGGCTCACGCCGCGCTCCCGCAGATGGTGGAAAAGTCATTCACCTGCACCACGGTAGTCCTCCGCGGCAATCCGCGCGGCGCGGGCCCGTGCGGCCCGGGCCCGTCGGCCCCGCGCCCGGCGACGTCGGCCCGATAGCCTCGTGAACCAGACCACCCCGGAAGGACCCCCATGACTGCGCTGACCGCCGCCGCCCTGCCCCAGATCGCCCAGGAGGGCCGCGTCGCTGTCCCGGATTACCCGCTCGAGCAGCGCCAGGTCGGGATCGTGCACATCGGCGTGGGCGGTTTCCATCGGGCCCACCAGGCGATGTACCTGGACCGCCTGATGCGCGCAGGACGCGACCTCGACTGGGCGATCTGCGGGGTCGGCCTGCTGCCGGGCGATGCCCGCATGCGTGATGCCCTCGCCACCCAGGACGGCCTGTACACGCTGGTCACCAAGGCGCCCGACGGGTCGCGGGAGCCACGCGTGATCGGCAGCATCGCCGAGTATCTTCACGCCCCCGAGAACCCCGAGGCCGTGCTCGCGCGGATGGCGGACCCGGCGGTGCGGATCGTGTCCCTGACCGTCACCGAGGGCGGCTACAACTACAACCCCTCCACCGGCGAGTTCCAGGAGTCCACGCCCGAGGTGGCCGCCGACATCGCCGCGGACGTCACGACGAGCGCGCCGCGCACGATGTTCGGGTACGTGGTGGAGGCGCTGCGGCGTCGGCGCGAGGCGGGGACCGCTCCGTTCACTGTCATGTCCTGCGACAACGTGCGCGGCAACGGGGATCTGGCTCGGCGCATGATGCTCGCCTACGCCGAGCTGCGCGACGATGCCGGCGGCACCGGGAGCGAGCCGATGGCGCCGTGGATCCGCGAGCACGTCGCCTTCCCCAACTGCATGGTGGACCGCATCACCCCCGTGACCACGCCCGAGGACGTGGCGATGGTGGAGCAGGACTTCGGGATCGCGGACCGATGGCCGGTGGTCAGCGAGGACTTCGTGCAGTGGGTGCTCGAGGACCATTTCCCCACCGGCCGACCCGCCTGGGAGAAGGCGGGCGTGCAGATGGTCGACGATGTCGAGCCCTACGAGCTGATGAAGCTGCGCCTGCTGAACTGCTCCCACCAGGCGATCGCGTACTTCGGGCTGCTGCTGGGGCACACCTACGCCGACGAGGCCGCCGTGGATGCGGACCTGGCGCCGTTCACGCGCGTGCTCTACATGGAACGGGAGGGGGCGCCGACGGTGCCCCCCGTGCCCGGCATGGACCTGGACGCCTATCAGGACCAGCTCATGGAGCGTTTCGCGAACGTGCATGTCAAGGACACGCTCGCGCGGCTCGCGGCGGAGAGCTCCGACCGGATCCCCACCTGGCTGATGCCCGTGATCCGCGAGAACCTCGCGGCGGGTCGGGACGTGAGCGCCTCGGCGGCGATCGTGGCGTCCTGGGCGCGCTACGCGGAGGGCACGGGAGAGAACGGCGAGCAGTGGCCGGTGGTGGATCGCCTGCGCGACCGCGTCATGGGTGCGGCCGCCCAGCACGACGAGGACCTGCTGGCGTTCCTGCGCGACGAGGAGCTGTTCGGTGACCTTGTGGAGCACGAGGCCTTCACGCGGCCGTACCTCGCGGCGCTGACCACGCTGCGCGAGCGCGGAGCCCGCGCCCTCCTGCGCGACCTCGTGCAGACGCTCTGACCCGCGCGGGGCCCTGCCCTGCCTGGCCTGCCTGGCCTGCCCCGCCCTGCCCCCTCGCCCCGTCGGACCTCCTAAAGCGCACACGGGTACGTTTTCGTGGGAATCGATGGTCAATTTCCACGGAAACGTAGCCGTCTTGGCGGGGTAACGGGCGCGTGCCCGTGGGACGGCTCGGCAGGTCCCGGCGGGGCGCTCGTAGACTGGCGGACGCCCCTGCCCCCGCACCCCACGCCGAGAGGAACCGCCGATGAGCCTGGTCGTCCAGAAGTACGGGGGATCCTCCGTGGCCGATGCGGATGCGATCCGCCGCGTGGCCCGCCGCATCGCCCTGTATGCGCAGGCCGGGCATCAGGTGGTCGTGGTGGTCTCGGCGATGGGCGACACCACCGATGACCTCATCGACCTGGCCCACCAGGTGGCCCCCACCCCGCCGCCGCGCGAGCTGGACATGCTGGTCACCGCCGGGGAGCGGATCTCGATGGCGGTGCTGTCGATGGCCCTGAACGCCCTGGACGTGCCCGCCCGCGCCTACACCGGCTCGCAGGCCGGGCTGATCACCGATGAGGAGCACGGCCGCGCCCACATCCTCACCGTCACCCCGGGCCGTATCGAGCAGGCCCTCGAAGCGGGGCAGGTCGCGATCGTCGCCGGCTTCCAGGGCGTCTCGAGCACCACGAAGGACATCACCACCCTGGGCCGCGGCGGCTCGGACACCACGGCGGTGGCGCTCGCGGCGGCGCTCGGCGCCGATGTGTGCGAGATCTACTCGGACGTCGACGGGGTGTTCACGGCCGATCCGCGCATCGTCCCCTCGGCCCGCCGCGTCCCCTGGATCACGAGCGAGGAGATGCTGGAGCTCGCGGCGAACGGCGCGAAGATCCTCATGGCCCGCAGTGTGGAGTACGCGCGGCGCTATGACGTGCCGCTGCATGTGCGCTCGAGCTACTCGGGGCGCCTGGGCACCGTGGTGTCCGATGATCCTGCGCGTGAGATCCCGGTGGACCCGACCGTCACCGTCCGCACCGCCGAGGTCGCCCGCCGCGACGCCGCCGATCCCAGCAAGGAGATCCCCGTGACGACACCGTCGCCCCAGAACCAGAACCAGAACCAGAACCAGAACCAGAACCAGGACCCGACCGCCGCGCCTCAGCCCGGCCTGGATCCCCACTGCCCGGATTTCACCGCGGAGGGCCTCGAGGCTCCGCTGATCTCCGGCGTCGCACATGACCGCAGTCAGGGCAAGATCACCGTGGTGGAGGTCCCGGACAGCCCCGGCAAGGCCGCGCTGCTGTTCGACGTGGTCGCCGCGACCGGCGCGAACATCGACATGATCGTGCAGAACACCTCCACCACCGACGACACGGTCGCGATCTCCCTGACCCTCCCGGAGGCCGACGCTCCCGCGGCTCTGGAGGCGATCGAGCAGGCGCATGAGGCGATCGGGTACGCGGAGGTGCGCTACGACGACCAGATCGGGAAGGTCTCGATCGTCGGCGCGGGCATGCGCTCCCACCCGGGCGTCTCCGCCCGCCTGTTCCGCTCCCTCGGGGAGGCGGGCATCAACATCGACATGATCTCCACCTCGGAGATCCGCATTTCGGTGGTCACCGACCGGGGCCGCCTCGATGATGCGGTGCGCGTGATCCATACGGCGTTCGGCCTCGACGCCGAGCAGACCGAGGCCGTGGTCTACGGAGGGACCGGACGATGAGCACCCAGCAGCCCACCACCCAGCACACCCCCGACTTCTCGGCCACCCCCGGATACGCGGCCGACGGGCCCGTGATCGGCGTGGTCGGTGCCACCGGACAGGTGGGCCGGGTCATGCTGACCCTGTTGGCCGACCGGGCGGTCGCGCATTCGCGGATCCGTGTCTTCGCCTCGGCCCGCTCGGCCGGCAGCACCGTGCGCTACGCGGACCTCGACCTCGTGGTCGAGGACGCCGCGAGCGCGGACCTCACCGCGCCCGGGCAGCAGGTGGACATCGCGATCTTCTCCGCGGGCGGCGCCACCTCTCGCGAGCTCGCGCCCCGCTTCGCCGCGGCGGGGGCGACGGTGGTGGACAACTCCTCGGCCTGGCGGCGAGACCCTGACGTGCCGCTCATCGTCTCCGAAGTGAACCCGCAGGACCTGGCTAAGCGCCCCAAGGGCATCATCGCGAACCCGAACTGCACCACGATGGCGGCGATGCCGGCCCTGAAGGCCCTGCATGACGATGCGGGCCTGACCCGCCTTGCGATCTCCACTTACCAGGCGGTTTCCGGATCGGGTGTCGCAGGCGTGCAGGAGCTCGCCGCGCAGATCCGCCGCGCCGCGGACCGCCTCGAAGAGCTCGCGCTGGACGGCTCCGCGGTGGATCTCGGGCAGCCGACGGTGTACGCGGAGCCGATCGCCTTCAACGCTGTCGCGCTCGCCGGCAGCCTGGTCGATGACGGCTCGGGGGAGACCGATGAAGAGCAGAAGCTCCGCCATGAGTCCCGACGCATCCTGGGTCTTCCTGACCTGGCCGTATCCGGGACGTGCGTGCGCATCCCGGTGCTGAGCGGCCACGCCCTGACCATCCACGCCGAATTCGCCGAGCCCCTCGCGGCCGAGCGCGCCCGGCAGCTGCTGGAGGCGGCCGACGGGGTGACCGTCATGGACCTGCCGACTCCGCTCAGGGCAACCGGCCATGATGGCACATTCATCGGACGGATCCGGCAGGACCAGGCGGTTCCAGGGGGGCGTGGCCTCATCCTCTACGTGGTTGCCGATAATCTGCGCAAGGGTGCGGCGCTCAACGCGGTTCAGATCGCGGAGCTGCTCGCCTCGCCCTGACCAGCGAGAGACGTCAGCCGAAGGAGCAGTCCAAGATGCGCGCTGCGGGTAGTTCCTCAACCGGTTCGGGCCCGGGCCCGGCGCCACTGTCAGCCCGGGCCTCGGACCGCACGCACACGGACGCTCCCGGCTCCCGAGGACCGGCAGCCGGGGATCCGCTCGCGAGGGCGCTGAGGGCCTTGGACTCGATCTCCTCGATCGACTTCGACGGCGGGGACGGACTGCGCACGGCGACGTCGGTCCCGAACACCCCCGGGACGGCCGATGGCTCCAAGGCCTCCTCCTCGCAGTCCTCGGGGCGGCGCGAGGCGATCCTGGATGCGGCCTCGGCACTGTTCGCCGAGCGCGGATATCACGGGGCGAGCCTGCGGGACATCTCGCGTCGGGTGGGGATCTCCCATCCGGGCATGCTGCACCACTTCTCCTCCAAGGAAGTGCTGCTCAGCGCGGTGATCGACCGGCTGGAGGCGCATGCGCAGGGCCTGCTGAACTCGGTGGATTCCCTCGCGGGATCCCCGCAGATGCTGCTGGCGGCGCTGGCGGGACCGTGGGATCCGCGCGGGCATCAGATGGCGCTGATGGCGACGCTATCCGCGGAGATCGTCAACCCGGATCATCCGGGCCGGTTCCGGATCGCGCGGCTGCGCCTGGTGCATGAGCATGTGCTGGAGAAGGCTCTCGAGGGCCTCGCGGAGGCCGGGTATCTGCGGGAGGGCGCGGGGCCGACGTTCCTGGCCCGCACCGTGTTCTCCGAGCTGCTGAGCCTCACGGTGCGTGAGCACACCGTCCGTGAGCTGCAGAAATCTGCGGTGGCTGATCCGATCGACGATGTGCGTGAGCTGATCGGCCTGCTCTTGGTCGACGCGAAGGACGACGCGAAGAACTGAGCCCCGCCCACCGGCGCATCCGGGCCCGCGGCAGGGAGCCGGATCGCTAGGATCAGGAGCTGTGAGCACTGCACCCTCTAAATCCCCGGCGCCGCCGCTGCGCCCGGCTGACCTCGAGGGCGTCACAGTGCACGGGGCCGACGGGGTCGTCGTCGGCCGCGTCCGCGACATCTACCTGCGCGATGCCACGGGCGAGTTCGCCGCCCTGGCGGTGATCCGCCGGCAGCTCAGCTCGCGCACGGTCCTGCTGCCGGCCACGGTGATCGCCGCCCTGCCGCGTGAGCCGGATCGGGAGCGCGCCGAACCCGACGGGCTGCACCTGAGCATCCCCGCCGCGATCGCCCGCGGCGGCCCGTGCCCGCCCGCGACCGGGCACGTCGGCGCCGCAGAGCTGCGCGAGCTCGAGCAGTGGTACGCCCGCGCCGCCCGGCCGGACGGTGCGACCCACGCCGCATCATGAGCCCGGCCGCCCGCCCGCGGAGCCACGCCGCAATGCGCAGCGCGAACCTCTCGCTGCTGCTGCGCGATCTGGCCGATCACGGCCCGAGCACCCGGGCGAATCTCGCCCAGCGCACCGGCCTGTCGAAAGCAGCGGTGACCTCGCTGGTCACGGATCTGTCGGAGCGCGGGCTGGTGCGCGAGGGCCCGACGCAGCGGCAAGGCGGCGTGGGCCGACCCGGCACCGCGCTCCACCTCGATCCCACGCGGGTGGCCGGCATCGGCATGGATCTCGCGGCGGATCAGCTCACCGTGTGCCTGCAGGACCTCGGCGGTGGCGTCCGGTTCACCACGGCGCGCCCTACCCCGTTCATCGCCGGCGGAAAGCGGGGACGGGACGCCGCCGCTCAGGGGGCCGACGGGCAGCCTGCCGCCGACGCTGAGCCCGCCCGCACCTACCCCGCGGCCACGGTCCTGGATCTTGCGGCGCAGCTGATCTGCGAGGCACAGCAGGTGGCCGAGGCGGCCGGACTGTGGGTCGCGGGCGTGGGCGTCGCCGCGCCCGGCCCGATCGACGAGCAGTCCGCGACGGTGCGCTTCGCCTCGAACCTCGGCTGGCAGCAGGTGCCGCTCGCCGCGGAGCTCGACCAGCGCCTCATGGGGGAGGAGCTGCCGGTCGCGGTGCAGAATGACGCGAAGCTCTCCGCGCTCGCGGCCGCCCCGCGCCTGGCCCGCCGCGGGGTTGCGGACCTCATCTATCTCACCGGCGATGTCGGCGTGGGCGCGGGCATCATCGTGGGCGGCAACCTGCTGCGCGGCTTCTCCGGCAGCTCCGGCGAGGTGGGGCACATCAGCCTGGGCGCACCGACCCCCACCGCCCCGCTCCGTGCCTGCCGCTGCGGCCGCCGCGGCTGCTGGGAGACGCTCGTCGGCCTCGAGGCGGTCCTGGACCTGCTGCCCGCCGAGGATCCCGGGCGCACCGCGGACTGGTCGATGGCGCGGCGCCTCGCCCGCCTGCGCGAGCTCGCCGCCGCACGAGAACCCGCCATCACGGAGGGCATGGCGCAGCTGACCACCGATCTCGCCCGGGGCCTCGGGGTGCTCACCGATGTGCTGAACCCGCAGGTCGTGATCCTCGGCGGGGCCTTCGGCGAGCTCGCCGAGCTGCTGGTCAGCCCGGTGCAGAAGGCGCTGGATGCGCGGCTGCTGGACCCCGCAGGTCGCGTCGAGGTGCTCGGCTCATGGCTCGGGCTCCAGGCCGCGGCTCGCGGCGGGGCGACGCTCGCCCTGCAGCGGGTGCTCGAGGATCCGCTGCGCGTCCCGCCTCTCAGCCCGCCTGCGAGTAGCGCTCGCCCGGGACCGGATCCGGCAGCAGCTGGCTGACGGTCACGAAGGTGAAGCCCGCGGCCTTCAGATCCTCGATCACCTGCGGCACCGCGTCGACGGTGCTGGCGTGGATGTCGTGCATGAGAGCGATCGAGCCGCTCGCCGGATTCTGCATCGCCGTGCGCGTCTGCGCAGGATCGTGGTGGCGCCAGTCCTCGGTGTCGATGTTCCACAGGATCTGCGCGACCCCCAGCTCCGCGGACACCTCATCGACGGTGCCGTTCGTCGCGCCGTAGGGCGGGCGCAGCAGGGTGGGCCGTGCGCCGGTGATCTCCTCGATCGTCGTGGAGGTGCGGTCGATCTCCTCCCGCACGGCCTCGGCGCCGAGGCCGGAGAGATCCGGGTGGGACCACGAGTGGTTGCCGATCTCATGCCCCTCGGCGACCTGCCGCGCGAGCACATCGGGGAAGGCCTGCGCCTGGGAGCCGAGGACGAAGAACGTCGCGGGCACCTCATGCTCGGCGAGGATGTCGAGCAGACGGGGTGTGGTCGAGCCGGAGGGCCCGTCATCGAAGGTTAGCGCGATGAACTTTCCGTCGCTGGGGTCCACCGGCGGGTGGACGGTGACCTCGGGGCGGTCGGGCAGGTCGGCTGGGGCCGGGTCGAGCGTTGCGGCGAGCGCCGTGCGGCCCGTCTCAGTTAGCCAGCCCGCACCGTCCGGGTCGGGTAGGGCGACGGCGGGGGCGCCCGCGGATCCGGGGCCGACGGTGTGCGAATCGAAGCCCACCAGCAGGTCCCCGTCGGCGGTGAAGGCGATCAGCGCGCTGCCCTCATCCAGTGCGGAATCCACCCATGCGGAGTCGACGTCTTCGATGTGGTCCTCGAGCTCCGTGGTGACGGCCTCGGTGATGTCCCCGAGACGCTCGGACACGAACAGGTCGCCGGGGGAGAGCACGCGCCCGGCCCGGGTGTCGTACCAGAGGCTGCGCCGCTCCTGCCCGGTGCTCGCGCCGGGGGAGTAGCTGGTGGTCAGCACGAATCCGGCGATGTCCGCGCTGAGCGCGGTGGCCTGCCAGGTGCCGGAGATCCACATCGGGGGAGTCTCGCTGTCGCCGCCATCGGAGGGGGCGGGCGGCAGGCCGTCGCGGAAGTCCTGTTCCTGCCCCTCGGCGAATTCTCGCGTCGCGGTGTTCAGGGTGTCGTGGCCGCCCAGCTGCGGGACCACGATGTGCATGTGCAGGGTGTTGTCGGAGATCGTGAGCACGTCGAGGTCCGGCAGGGCAGAGGGGTCGACGGCGGCTGGCTGCGGCCACGCGGGGGCCGGGGTGCCGACGATGTCCTCCCCGTCACCGCTGGTGCCCCCGTCGGAGGGGCCGCCACCATCGGAGGGGCCGGGCGATGCAGTGGGGTCGGTGCCTCCGCGGTCGGTGCAGGCACCGAGGGCGAGGGATCCCCCGAGGGAGGCCAGGAGCACACGGCAGAACTGGGAACGCGGCAACTCGGAACGCAGCACGCCGCCAGGTTACTGCGAATAACACAGGGGGGAACCTGTCGAAAGTCTTGACGGCATGCGCCCGTCGTCGTAGTTTGTTCACAACGTGAACGTATTGGCGGGAGGCTGCCCCACCCCGCCGCCCCGCCCGCGAAGGAGCATCCATGATCAGGTTCGGCACCGGTGGCTGGCGCGCCATCATCGGTGATGAGTTCACCCGCGCGAACGTCCGCTTGCTGGCCCAGGGCCTCGCGGACCGCATGCACGATGAGGGCGTCGCCGAGCGCGGCATCGTCATCAGCTACGACCGGCGGTTCCTCTCCGACGTCGCCGCCTGGTGGGCGATCGAGGTGCTGGCCGGCAATGGCATCCCGGTGCGCGTGATCACCCGCCCCGTGCCCACGCCGATGTGCATGTGGACGGTGAAGCAGCAGGAGGCGCCCTACGGCCTCGCCGTCACCGCGAGCCACAACCCGGCCCTGTACAACGGCATCAAACTCTTCACCGCCGGCGGGCGCGATGCGACCCTCGAGGTCACCGATGAGCTGGGTGAGCGCATCGCCCCGCTCACCGAGGCGGACGTGAAGGCCCTGGCCCCGCATGAGGCACGCAGCAGCGAGCTGGTCACCGAGCAGTCCTCGATCAACTGGTACCTCGACGCGATCATGGAGCAGCTGGACCTGGAGACCATCCGCCACGCCCATCTGCACGTGGTGCTGGACCCGATGTTCGGCGTCGCGCAGACCAGCATGCAGACCATCCTCATCTCCGCCCGCTGCCAGGTGGATGTCATCAACGCCCGCCACGATCCGCTGTTCGGCGGCCGCATGCCCTCCCCGGCGGAGGGGTCGCTGGCCCCGCTGCGGCAGGCCGTCCTCGAGCAGGGGGCGGATCTGGGCATCGCGACCGACGGGGATGCGGACCGCCTGGGCATCATCGATGACACCGGCGAATACCTGAGCCCCAACCAGGTGCTCGTGCTGCTGTACGAGTACCTGCTGAGCACCAAGGGCTGGTCCGGCCCGGTGGTGCGCAACATGTCCACCACCCATCTGCTGGACCGGGTCGCCGCCGCCCACGGCCAGGAGTGCCATGAGGTGCCGGTGGGCTTCAAGTGGATCAGCGCGAAGATGGCCGAGACCGGCGCGATCATCGGCGGTGAATCCTCCGGCGGCCTCACGGTGGCCGGGCACATCCCCGGCAAGGACGGCATCCAGGCCGGCAGCCTGCTGGTGGAGATGGTCGCAGCCTCCGGAAAGAAGCTCTCGCAGATCTACCAGGACATCGTGGACCGCTACGGGCGGCTCGAGATGGTCGAGGCCGCCTACGCGTACACTCCTGCCCGCCGCGAGGAGCTGCAGCAGCGCATCTTCGTCGAGCACGAACTGCCCTCCTTCGACCGCGATATCGCGCGGATCAGCTGGGAGGATGGGGCCAAGGTGTACTTCGCCGACGACTCCTGGCTGACCATCCGCTTCTCCGGTACCGAGCCGGTGATCCGAGTGTTCGCGGAGGCCCCGACCCTGGAGGAGGCGCAGCAGCTGGCGAGCGCCGTCGCCGACCATTTCGACCTGGGAGAGTCATGATCACCACCGCCGTCGTCCTGGCCCGGGGACTGGGCACCCGTATGCGCGCCGCGGGCGGGGAGAACCTGAGCGCCGAGCAGGCCGCCGCGGCGGCCAGCGGGCATAAGGCCCTGATGCCCATCGGCGAGCACTGCCTGGTGGACTATTCGCTGTCCGCCCTGGCCGATGCCGGGATCACCCGGGCGGTCCTGGTGGTCGCCCCCGAGCATGCCGAGTTCGCCGAGCACATCGCGCAGGTGGCCCCACAGCGCCTCGAGGTCCTCTTCGCCGTGCAGGAGGAGCCGAGGGGCACCGCCGATGCCGTGGCCGCCGCCCGGGAGGCGGTGGGGGAGGAGCCGTTCCTCATGGTCAACGGCGACAACCTGTACCCGGGCGAGGGTGTGCAGCAGCTCCTGGCCGCCCCCGGCAATGCCCTGCTGGGCTTCGAGCGCACCGCCCTGGTGGAGCAGTCGAACATCCCCGCGGACCGGGTCGCCGCCTTCGCGATCATCCAGCAGCAGGACGGGATCCTCACCGGCATCCTGGAGAAGCCCTCCGCGGAGGATCTCGCCGCCGCGGGTGAGAACGCCCTGGTGAGCATGAACTGCTTCGCCTTCACCCCGGAGATCTTCACCGCCTGCGAGCAGATCACCCCGAGCGCCCGCGGGGAGCTCGAGATCGTCGATGCCGTACGGGCCCTCGCGACCGTGCAGGTGATCCCCTTCGCCGGGGGCGTGTTGGACCTCTCCCGCCGCGAGGACATCGCCGATGTGCAGCGCCGCCTGACCGGAGTGGAGGTCTCCCTGTGACCGGCCCCGCCCGCACCGCCGCGACCTGGCGGATGCCCGGCCGCATCGAGGTGCTGGGCAAGCACACCGACTACGGCGGCGGCCGCGTGCTGGTGTGCGCCGTCGACCGCGGCATCACCGTCCGCGGCGAACTGACCGGCGGTGAGCCCGGGACCGTGCGAGCCCGCACCGATGTGCACCCCGATGCGGTGAGCCTGCGCAGCGGCGAGGAGCCGCCCCTGCCACCTGGGCATTGGGGCCGCTACGTCCACACGGTGCTCGAGCGGCTGACCAAGAACTTCGGGCCCCTGCCGGCCGCGGAGCTGACCGCCACCTCCAACCTCCCACCCGCCTCGGGCATGTCCAGCTCCTCCGCGCTGCTGACCGCCACGGCGATGGTCCTCGCGGACCTTGCGGGCATCACCGACTCCCCAGCCTGGACGGCGCAGATCACCGACCGGGTGGCGCTCGCCGGCTATGCGGCCTCGATCGAGAACGGCAAGACCTTCGGCACCTTCGCGGGCCGACCGGGGGTGGGCACCTCCGGTGGTTCCCTGGACCACACCGGCATGCTCACCGGGCGCGACGGCATGATCTCCTACGCCGAGTTCGACCCGATGCGCGTGATCGACACCGTGCCGCTCGCCAAGGACTGGTCCTTCGTGGTGGCCGTCAGCGGGGTGCTCGCCGAGAAGACCGGCGCCGCGCGTGAGGCCTACAACCGCGGCCCCGCCCTGCTGACCCAGGTGGTCCAGGAGTGGAACCGCCGCACCGGCCGACGGGACGCCTCCGTGCAGGCCGCGGTCCGCTCCCTGGTGGGGGAGGACCTTGAGGAGCCGCTCGCGGCGGAGGATCCGCGACTGGACCCGCTGCGGGAGATCCTGCCCGTCGGCGCCGAAAGGGACCGCCTGGAGCAGTTCCTGCGCGAATCCGGGGAGATCGTGCCGCGTGCCCACCAGGCTCTTCGCGCTGGGGACATCGAGGCGTTCGCCCAGCAGGTGGAGGTCTCCCAGCAGCTCGCCGCGACGCACCTGGGCAATCAGGTGCCCCAGACCATCCAGCTCGTGGACCTCGCCCGGGAGTTGGGTGCGGCGTCCGCAAGCTCCTTCGGGGCGGGCTTCGGCGGCAGCGTGTGGGCGCTCGTGCCCACCGCGGACGCCCCGGCCTTCGCCGCGGACTGGCTTGAGCGCTACCGCGCGGGCGGCGATGCCCCCGAGGGCGCCGATGTGCTCATCACCCGCCCGGGCGTGGCCGGGACGCGAGTGGACGGGGCGGCGGATAGCCTGGGTCGATGACCCTCGCCGAGCCGACCGCTGAGCAGCTGACTCTCCTGCAGGACGAGGCGGTGCGGATCACCCGCGAGCTGATCCGCATCGACACCACGAACTACGGCGGCCACGACCCGCAGACCTGGGGCCCGGGGGAGCGGGAGGCCGCGGACTACGTCATGCAGCTGCTGCAGGAGGTGGGGCTCGAGCCGGAGCTGCTGGAGTCCGAGCCGGGCCGGGCGAGCGTCGTGCTGCGCCTCCCGGGCCAGGACCGCGAGCGCGGCGGACTGGTGATCCACGGGCATCTGGATGTGGTGCCCGCGCACGCCGGGGACTGGTCGGTGGACCCCTTCGCCGCGGAGATCATCGACGGGGTGCTCTATGGCCGCGGTGCCGTGGACATGAAGGACATGGACGGCATGATCCTCGCGGTGGTGCGGCACCTGGCCCGCACCGGCCAGAAACCCCCGCGGGACCTCGTGATCGTCATGTTTGCTGATGAGGAGGCGGGCGGCACCTACGGCTCCCGCTGGATGGTCGAGCACCACCCCGAGGTGTTCGACGGCTGCACCGAGGCGATCAGTGAGGTGGGCGGCTACTCGATCACCCTGCCCACCCCATCGGGCACTGCGGAGCGCGCCTACCTGCTGCAGACCGCAGAGAAGGGCATGGCCTGGCTGCGTCTGCGGGCGTCCGGCCGTGCCGGCCACGGCTCGGTCCCCAATGACGAGAATGCGATCGTGCGCCTGGCCCGCGCGATCGCCGCGATCGACGCCCACGAGTTCCCCCGCGAGTACGTGGCGAGCGTGCGCACCCTGTTCGATCGGGTCGCCGACGTCACCGGGCAGGACTGGGATGAGGCGGACCCGGAGGCGTTCCTGCCGCTGCTGGGCGGGGCCCGCCAGTTCGTGGCCGGCACCCTGGCCGACAGCGCGAACGTCACCACCTTCCACGCCGGCTACAAGGGCAATGTCATCCCCCAGACCGCCGAGGCGCAGGTGGACTGCCGGTTCCTGCCCGGCCACGAGGATGCGCTGCTGGCGCTGATCGACGAGCTCAGCGGCGAGCACGTGGAGGTCATCGTGGAGACGCTCGGGGTGGCGCTCGATGCGCCCGATGACACCCCATTCGTCCACGCCATGCACCGCGCCATCCTCGCCGAGGACCCCGGGGCCCATCTGCTGCCGTACTGCCTGAGCGCCGGGACCGACAACAAGCAGCTCTCCCGGCTGGGGATCGCCGGGTACGGGTTCGCGCCCCTCCAGCTGCCCGCGGACCTCGATTTCGCCCCGCTGTTCCACGGCGTCGATGAGCGTGTGCCGGTGGAGGCGATCCGCTTCGGCGCCCGCGTGCTGCTGCGCCTCGTGGCCGACTGCTGAAGGGCCTGCGGAACCTTAGAAGGCGCCCTCGGGGTCTCGATGCTAGGAACCGGTGTTCACGATCTCAGCCGAAGGGGTGAATGCGCGAACTTCAGGCTCCGGCACTACGCTGCGGGGACCGGGAGGAGCTGAGGTCATGTATGAGGAGCAGACGCCGGGTGAGGCAGGAGCCGGCGTCGGGGATCCGGAGCGTTTCGCGCAGGTGCTGCGCGAGGCGATCGCGGGCAGCGGGCTGACGCTCGCGGCGATCAGCCGCACTCTGCGCCGCCGTGATCTGCCGGCGAGCCCCGCCACCCTGTCCTCGTGGCAGAGCGGCGCCCGGCACCCCGACTGGGAGCGTTCGCGCGAAGTCCTCGAGGCTCTTGAGGAGGTCGTGAAGATCGAGCCGGGGACGTTGTCGAGCCTGGTGGCGCCGCGGCGCCGACGGGGTCGTCCGCCGGAGCGCGGGGACCTGGCCATGCTCATGCCCCCGGGGACGAGCGCTGTGCGCGAGGCCCTGGTCGAGCTCGGGTTCAGAACTCCGGAGGACTTCCCGATGGAGCAGACCATCGTGGAGCACGCCCTGGTGGACACCGACGCCTCCACCCTCGAGATGACCTTCCTGACGCAGGTGAAGGCCACGGCCGATGGCATCTGCGCCCTGCCGAACGTGCATCTGCTGGAGACCGCGGGAGGTCCCGACATCCCGCAGATCGGCGCGCTCGGCGGCTGCCGTGTGGCCCGTCGGGTGAGCAAGCGGGACGGCACCGTGGTGGGGGCCCGGATCGAGGTGGACGGCCCCCTCCAGCAGGGGCAGGTGGCGGTCGTGTCCTACCGGGTGGCGCTGCCGGTGCAGATGGATGAGGTCACCGACATAAAATACTCCGTGTCCCGGCGCATCCTGAGCCTCATGGTCGAGGTCGAGTTCCGGGGCTCCCGGCCCCTGCGCGATCTGCGCACCGTCATCCATCCCGAGCCCGGGGAGGTGACCTGCCGCCCCGCCGTTCTGGATCAGCGCGGCCGCGTCCAGTGCGCCGTGACCGGTTTCGGCCCCGGGCTTGTGGGCGTGACCTGGAACTGGGCGGACTGAACCGCGCAGTCCCAGGTCACTGCCGCTCAGCTCACAGGGTCTGCGCGGTCGGGTCGAAGTCCGCGGGGACCACCGGGATCTCAGGAGCCGCGGAGTCCACGCGCACGAACTCGCCGCGCTCGGCGGATTCCTCGGCGCTGAGCATCACATCCAGCACGTGGTAGCCCACTGCGCCGCTGGCCACATGCGGGCGGTCCTGGGCGATCGCGCGGACCATGTCCAGCAGCCCCAGGCCCCGGCCGGTCGTCGGCCCCGCGGGCGGCACCTCGATCCACTCCTGCTCCCCGGGTGTCTCCCCGGAGGGCTCGAAGGGCCGCACATACGCCACCCGGCCCTCGAACATGTTCGGATCCGGCACCACGAGCGAGCCTTCGGTGCCGTGGATCTCCACGACCCCTTGCCGCGCGAGCGGCGAGTCGAAGCTGACCAGCGAGGTGCCGGTCTGCCCGCCCGCGAAGCGCGTGAGCACCGAGATCGTCGACGGCGGGATCACCGGGAAGCGCTGCCCGGCCTTCTCGCCGACCAGGATCTCTCGCTCCTCGCTGGCCTTCAGCCCCATCGCCGCCACCTCGGTGATGGATCCCAGCAGGTTCACCAGGGCCGTGAAGTAGTAGGGGCCGATGTCCAGCAGCGGGCCCGCGCCCTTGGCGAACAGGAAGGCCGGATCGGGGTGGAACACCTCGGGGCCCTGCCACTGCATGGAGGTCTGCGCGAACAGCGGACGGCCGATCAGCCCGTCGACGATCGCCCGCCGCGCGGTCTGCACTCCCGCGCCGAGCACCGTGTCCGGGGCGCAGCCCACGCGCAGCCCCGCCGCTTCGGCATCACGCAGCAGCTGGGCGGTGGACTCTCGGTCCAGGCCCAGTGGCTTCTCGGTCCACACGTGCTTGCCCGCGGCGATCGCGGCAGCGGAGACCTCCGCGTGCACGGCGGGGATCGTGAGGTTCACGACCACCTGCACCTCGGGGTGTTCGAGCACGGTCTGCGCGGTGCCGTGGACGGGAATGTCGTATGTCTGCGCCTGGGTGGCGGCGCGCTCGGGAATGAGGTCGCCGATCGCGAGTACGCGCACATCGGGGAAGGTCGCGAGGGTGCGCAGGTACTGGTCGGAGATGAACCCGGCGCCGATGACGCCGATGCCGACGGGGCTTTCGAGGGTGGTCATCGGGCAAGTCCCTTCTCGAGGAGGAAGCGGTGGCTGTCGGCGATGTCGGCGAAGACGTCACCGGGGGCGTGGTCGTACTCGATCACGGCGTACTGCACCTGGGTCGCAGCCTGCATCGCCTCGGCGGTGGGGACGTCCCCCTCACCGGCGTGGCGCTGATCCAGGCTGTCGGAGGTGAAGGCGGGGGCGCCGGGCGCGAAGGGGTTCGACGCCGGGGCCACACCGTCCTTGACGTGGATGGCGGTCAGCCGCGGGCCGATCTCGCGCACGAGGCCGACGACGTCCTGTCCGCCCACAAGCGCCCAGAACAGGTCCAGCTCGATCTGCACCGCATCGTCGGTGAGCTCGAGGAAGCGCTGGTAGGCGGTCTTCCCGTCGAAGTCGGCGAGGAACTCCTGGGCGTGGTTGTGGTAGCCGACGGCCAGCCCGTACTCGGCGGCCTTCTGGGCGGCGGTGTTCAGCCGCTCGGCGGTGTCCTTCACCCCGTCCTCGGTGAGCCAGCGCTCAGTGGGGACCATCGGGTCGATCACGACCTGCATCCCGATCTCGGCGGCAGCCTCGAAGACCACCTCATTGCTCGGGGTGGGGATGGAGCCATCCGGGGTCCACAGCTCATCGGACAGCAGCGGCGCATGCCCGGTGGGGGAGGTGAGGCCGGTGGCATCCAGCGCCGCACGGATCTCCTTCGGGCGGCGCACGAAGTCGAAGGCCTCGACATGCTGCAGCCCGATCTCGGCGAGCTTCGCCAAAGAGCCGTGCATATCGGCGGTGAATTCCTGGGCCAGCGTGTACAGCTGGACGGAGGCGAGGGGAAGCTCGGTGGGGTCCTGGGGTGGTGTCACGGTGACCTGCTTTCGTCCTATCGCGTCAGGGTGCGTCGAGCCTAACAGTGAAACCACCGCGTGGAGGTTTTTATGGCAGGCTCGGATTCATGAGCACTGAGGGGAAGGACGCCGACGCCGCGGAGCCCACGCGGGGCCGCGGTGCGATCGGCCGCGCCGGCTCCTATCGCAAGGGCATCGCCCGGCGTCAAGAGATCCTGGATCGCGCGATCGAGGTGTTCCGCGCCCGCGGCCCTGAGGGCACGTCACTGCGGCGCATCGCCGAGGCGATCGGCGTCTCCCACGGCGCCCTGCTGCACTACTTCGCCTCCCGCGAGGAGCTGCTGGTGGCGGTATACCAGCACCATGAGCAGCGGGAGGGGCAGGAGCGGGCCGATGGAGGCCGCGAGCGCGCCGCCGAGGTGATGGCCAATGCGGCGGTGCGCAATGTGCACGTCCCGGGCCTGGTGCAGCTGTACTCGACGCTGCTGGCCGCCGCCCTGGAGGCGGAGCAGGGCCCGGCGAACGAGTACTTCACCGCCCGGTTCGAGCGGGTGCGCGGGAACCTCGCGCGTCGACTGCGCGAGGATCAGGGGGCAGGACTGGTGCGAGCTGATGTGGATCCCGCACGGATGGCCGCGCTGATCGTGGCGGCATCAGACGGGCTGCAGATCCAGTGGCTGCTGGATCCCTCCGTCGCCCTGCAGCGCACCCTCGAGGATTTCGCGGTGCTGCTGGCCTCAGCAGGCACAGAGCCGTCAGCGCCAGGGCAGGGCTGATCAGCTGCGGCGACGCCGCGCGTACCAGAGCATCCCGGCCCCGCCGAGCAGGGCGAGGGCACTCAGGCCCACGAACGCGCTGGCCTCGATGCCGGTCTGGGCGAGCTCACCGCCGCCATCGGACGCCTCCGCATCAGAGCCCTCGCTGGAGCCGGTGCTGTCCGCGCCGGTGCTCTTCCCGCCGAAGGACAGGAACGCCCGCAGGATCTCTACGGCGCTCAGCCGCTGTTGCTCGGTGACGGTGGGCCCGGCAGCCGGGAAGTCATTGGTCGCCGATCCGGGAGCCGCCGGTGCGGGCGCCGACGCAGCCGGCTGCTGTCCACCGGCCTGCACATCGCCATCGCGGTTCCCGCGGTCATCGCTGTTCCCGCGATCGTCGGAGCCCTGCTTCTCATCGCTGCCCCCGGTCTCGGGAGCGGAATCGCCCGGAGCTTCTTCACCGGGCTCTTCGTCGCCGGACTCGTCTTCGCCGGACTCGTCGTCGCCGGGGTTGTCGTCGCCGGGGTTGTCGTCGCCGGGGTTGTCGTCGCCGGGGTTGTCGTCGCCGGGGTTGTCGTCGCCGGGGTTGTCGTCGCCGGGGTTGTCGTCGCCGGGGTTGTCGTCGCCGGGGTTGTCGTCG
>NZ_JALLAL010000150.1:0-522 GCF_023062615.1 Brachybacterium sp. Marseille-Q7125
CGGCGAGGTCCCACTCAGCGACCACATCATCAACCTGACGACGCTGCTCAGGCTCGAGGCGACAGGTGGAGCGGATCAACCACTCAAACCACTCCACCGGCAACACACCACCCGCGACGAGATCCAGACACAGGGGCAGGTCACGAGTGGCGTGGACAGCGTCGCGCAGCTTCCCCTCCGCGCGCCCCACCTTGGAGCGCAGCCCCGCGGCGGCGATCAAGCAGTTCACGGCCAGTTCATCCGCCTCACCGGGATGGTCGTCATCCACGGTCCACAGCAACGCCAGGTCCCGGACCTCCTCCGCGTAGAGAGTGCCCGCGAGGCGGCGGCGTTCCTGCACCCGGACCATGAGCTGGGCTTCATCACAGTCCGCCTCCGAGCCGGAGCGTACCGCGGCCATCGCGGGCGTGGTGGCGCCGCGCCCACGGATGATCCTGCGCGGAGGGCCAGCGGGAGCGGCCGCCGCATCCTTCCCGCGCCCACCCGTACGCGGGACACGCGACGCGCCCTCGCCGCGGCTCA
>NZ_JALLAL010000151.1:0-519 GCF_023062615.1 Brachybacterium sp. Marseille-Q7125
GAGCTGCATCGGCCACCAGCTCATCGGCGGGGGTGGGAGCCCCCCCCCGCCCCGGGGTCCCGGACGCCCCCCTGTCCTCCTGCGCGGGCCGGGCGGAGGTCGTGGTCTCCGGGGCGTCACCCCCCCCCTCCGGCGTGGGGGGGCCCCCCCCCCCCCGGGGGGGGGAGGCGGGGGGGGGCGGGGGGGCGGGGGGGGGGCGGCGGGGGGCGCAGCGGGGGGGGCGGGGGGGGGGGAGGGGCGGGGGGGGCGGGGGGGGGGGGGGCGGGGAGGGGGCGGGGGGGGGGGGGGAGGGGGGGGCGGGGGGGGGGGGGGGGGGGAGGGGGGGGGGGGAGGGGGCGGGGGGGGGGGGGGGGGAGGGCGGGGGGGGGGGGGGGGGCGGGGGCGGGGGGGGGGGGCGGGAGGGGCGGGGGGGGGGGGCCGGGGGGGCGGGGGGGGGGGCGCGGGGGCGGCAGGAACGGCACGGGGACAGGTGCGGGGGGGTCGGCCGTGCTGGCGGAGCGGGAGGGCGCGATACACGGT
>NZ_JALLAL010000152.1:0-509 GCF_023062615.1 Brachybacterium sp. Marseille-Q7125
GACGAGGTCCTGAAAGAGGAGATCACCGAAGTGCATCACAAGAACTTCGACGCGTTCGGGGCCAGGAAGATGCACATCGTTCTCAATCGCGAAGCAGACACCCGAGGCAGAGGTCATGTCGCCCGCTGCACGATCGAGCGATTGATGAAGGACCTTGGCCTGCACGGGATCCGCCGGGCGAAGGCACCGAACACCACTCGTTCGGCTCCTCGCGAGCACTGCCCGCAGGACCTGGTGAATCGTCACTTCTCTGCCTTCGGGCCGAACCATCTGTGGGTCGCCGATATCACCTACGTCCATACGTTCACCGGCTGGGTCTATGTCGCGTTCGTGACTGACGTGTTCAACCGCGAGATCGTGGGCTGGCGCGTTTCCCGCTCCCTGCACACCGACCTCGCGCTGGACGCCCTGAACATGGCCATCTACCTGCGCACACGAGATGGAGATGACCTGTCAGGACTGATCCATCATTCCGATCGAG
Organism: Brachybacterium sp. Marseille-Q7125; assembly: GCF_023062615.1. Lineage (NCBI taxonomy): Bacteria > Bacillati > Actinomycetota > Actinomycetes > Micrococcales > Dermabacteraceae > Brachybacterium > Brachybacterium sp. Marseille-Q7125. Next base: position 482 of record NZ_JALLAL010000152.1, read on the forward strand.
GAGTCCAGTATCGAGCCATCCGCTACGG
>NZ_JALLAL010000153.1:0-508 GCF_023062615.1 Brachybacterium sp. Marseille-Q7125
CCCCCTGCCGGCCCGACCCCCCCGCGATCCCCGGGGCCGCGCGCGTAGCCCTCCCCGACCCCCGCACCGAGCCCGCGGCATCGCGCCGGCACCTCGCCGCCGACGCGACCCGCGCCACCCCCGCTGCCGCCCGCCCCCCCCCCCCCCCCGTCCCCCGCGCCCCCCCCCCCCCGGCCCTCCCCCCCCCCCCCCCTCCCCTCCCCCCCCCCCCCCCCCCCTCCCCTCCCCCCCCCCCCCCCCCCTCCCCCCCCCTCCCCCCCCCCCCCCCCCTCCCCCTCCCCCCCCCCCCCCCCCCTCTCCCCCCCCCCCCCCCCGCCACCCAGCCCCCCCCCCCCCCCCCCCGTCCCCCCCCCCCCCCCCCCGCACGCCCCCCACCGCCATGACCATCTCACCATCGCCCGCTCCCATCCCCCTCTACCCCTCACTCCCCTTCTCCCGCTCACCCCCCCCCCTCCCCCCCCTCCCTCTCTCCTCTCTCCCCCCTCTCTCCCCTCCCCCCCTCCCTTTG
>NZ_JALLAL010000154.1:0-504 GCF_023062615.1 Brachybacterium sp. Marseille-Q7125
ACGCGACCGGGGCTGCTGCGAGGCAGGGGTGCGGGCGTGAGGCGGACGACGCGGCGGCGCCGGCGTAGTGGGGGAGCCAGACACGCCGGACGCGAAGACGCGGACGCGGCGGCGGCGGGCGCGGAGGGGCCCAGCGGCGGCGGGTCCGACCACGGACCGGCCCGGCGCCGGGACCCGCCGCGGGCCGCGGGGCCGCCCGGCCGCGACGGGGCAGCGGGCGGGCAGGGGGCGGCGAGGACGGGGGGGGGCGGGGCACGCGGACAGTCAGGAGGAGGAGGCGGGGGGCCGACGGGGTAGGCGCCGGAGGGCGGGACCCGGGCGGGGCGGGGGCGGGGGGGGGGGGGGGGCGGGCAGGGCGGGGGGGGGGGGGGGGGCCGCGGGGGGGGGGGGGGCCGGGCGCGGCGGGGGCGGGGGGGGGGGCCGGCGCGGGTCGGTGGGGGCGGCGCACGGGGGGGGGCTGGGCGGGCGGCGGCGCATGCCGCGGCGGCGGCGGGGGCGCAGGCG
>NZ_JALLAL010000155.1:0-472 GCF_023062615.1 Brachybacterium sp. Marseille-Q7125
TGCCGGCTCTTCGCGTTACCGTCTCGATCCCGTCCTAGGCCGCGTGCTGCCCCGGCGTCTCGTATCCCCTGCCCTCGCCCACGGCCCTGAGGCTCTGGGCGGTGGTCTTCATCCCGATCCCCCGCCTGCTCATCCAGCCCGAGGCCAGCGGGCACTCCTCCAGCCTGTCCTCCTTCTCCTTAGCCACCGCCGCTCGCTGTCCCTCCAGCTCCTTGCCCTGGCCCGCCTCTCCCGGGACCACCAACTCCGCGGCCGCGGGCGCTGGAACGCCCACGCGCTGTCTCCCCCGCCCCGCGCAGCGCTGGGGAAGGACCGACCCGTGCCCACCGAGTCCGCCCGGCTGCACGCCGAGCGCGACCCCGCCACGAGGGCGGGCGAGGGCCGGCAGACCAACGGCGCGGCCGCCCCCGAGGGCACCGCCACCGGGCGGCGGGTGGGCAGCTCCGACGGACGGCGCAAAGCCGCCGAGCAG
>NZ_JALLAL010000156.1:0-471 GCF_023062615.1 Brachybacterium sp. Marseille-Q7125
ATCCCGGAAACGACCGGAACCCCGGCCGAGAACGCCCGGGACGGCGCGGCGAGCCAGGAGCCCACCAACGCGGCGGCGGGCGGCGACGCCACAAGACCGCCGAGCCCCGAGGAGGACGGCGCCCCGCCACGCGCCCACGGCGCCGAGGGCGATCGCGCCCCAGATGCCCAGTCCACCGTTCCACACGTACAGGATCTGGATCGGGTCGCCCGTGCCGTCGAAGCCGGGCCCTAAGTACCGGTCCGGTGAGGAGAACACGTGGTAGAGCCGACCGCCCACGAAGCCGAACGGGATGGCCCACAGGGCGATGTCGAGCACACGGTCCTCGGGGCCGCCGCGGGCGCGCCACCGACGCTCGGCGAGCCACAGCGCCAGGACGATGCCCAGGATGATGCTCAGCGCGTACGCGTGGATCTTCACCGGGCCGATCTCGAAGCCGTCCCAGGTGGGGGCGGGGAACGCGGCCAGGGG
>NZ_JALLAL010000157.1:0-470 GCF_023062615.1 Brachybacterium sp. Marseille-Q7125
CACTCGGCCAGGACCCGCAGCGAATCGACCTTGCTGGTCGGCTCGATCAACCGCGCGATGACCAGATCACGGAACACCCGATCATCCACCACATCGAACCCCAGACGGGTATACGCACTGGCCAGCACGTCATAGACGAGCCTGGAGGTACTGGAGAGCACCCTCCCTGACGGCGCGGTCTTCGGCCGTTCAGTGACCGCAGGCGCGTGCGTGCGGTCGCTCCAGTCCGCGACATCCTCCACACGCGTGACCGCCCGCGGCACCTCCAGTTCAAGACTCATCTGCTCGCCCTGGAGGATCTGCCCGGCCCGCTCCAGCAGCAGCCCGAGCTCCGCGTCAGTATGCGCAGACCCCACATGCTCGAGTACCTCGAGACGCCCCCGGACCTTCTGCACCACCTGCACGGCCACCGCGCCCGAAGCCGTCCTCACCTTCCGCACGTAGGCCATAGAGCAACGCTACCCGTTAGT
>NZ_JALLAL010000158.1:0-465 GCF_023062615.1 Brachybacterium sp. Marseille-Q7125
CTGCTGTTCGTTATCGGCTCGCGGGTCCCGCTGGGGGGGGTGGGCCTCACGCCGCCCAGCTCCGGGCCGCCGCTGGGCGGGCTGTGGCGGGGGCCCCCGGGGGGCCCCCCCGGGCCCCGGGCCGCGGGGGCCGCGCGGGCGGGGGCGGGGCGGGGGGGGGGCGCCCGCCGGGGGGGCGGGCCGGCGCCGCCGCCGCCGCGCGGCGCCGGCGCGGCCCGCGGCGGGGGGGGGGGGGGGGGGGGTGGGGGGCTGGGCGTGCCTGCCGCGAGTGGCGCGGACGCCGGCGGGGGGGTCGGGGGGGGCCGGGCCGGAGGCGGCGCGGCCGTGCCAGGGTGAGCGGGCGGGGGCCCGGCGCGCGGGCGGCGGCGAGCGGGAGCTGCGGGGGGGGCAGGGCCGGCGCCTGGGTGGGCGCGGGCTGCTTCGGACCCGGGCGCTGGGCGCGCTCGCCGGCGCGCTTGCCGGGCA
>NZ_JALLAL010000159.1:0-463 GCF_023062615.1 Brachybacterium sp. Marseille-Q7125
TTCCTAATCCTTGAGAATAGGCCATAAGTTCCATATTAGATGCAGCCAATCCTCCATCTACATAAGCACTTCCACCTAGAGACATATCACCTACAACTACCATAAGTAGTGGGGCATCATAAAATAAAGAATCATTTCCGTTCTCTTTGTATCTTTTGTACATTTTCTTAAATGTATTTTTATAGATAGAACGTACAGGGTCATTGTCATCAGTATCTAATGCCAAATTATAAAGACCTTGTATTGCCAGTTCTATCACTTCTTTTAGCTTTTCTTTTACTAATATGTATCTTATAGGCTGTCTATTACCACCTGTTGGTGTGTATCTACCAGCTTCCACTATGTTTTTTATTTTTTCTTCTTCTACCTCTATATCTTTATATTGTCTTATACTTCTTCTAAATTTAATAACATTCAATAGCTTTTCGGGTTCTAATTCAAAACTTTCACGATTGTATTCTAT
>NZ_JALLAL010000015.1:0-56692 GCF_023062615.1 Brachybacterium sp. Marseille-Q7125
AGCCGCGCAGCGTTTCGGAGTTGACTCCGAGTTGCTCGCCGACCCGGCGGAAGACTCCGCGCTGGGAGCCGGGGTCGTCTTCGAGCGCATCGAGAACCATACGAACCGCTCGCTCACGCAGCTCGTCAGGGTACTTGCGTGGTGCAGGCATGACAGGGAAGTCCTTTCCGTGGCTTCACTGCCTCCATCATCCCCGGGGCGATCCACTCGGCTTCCGCAACCTCACCCACTACATCGCCCGCAGCCTCCTCGAAGCAGGCGGCTTCAGACCCCACCTACACCCTCAAATGTGAAGAGCCACAAAACGGCGGATTCGCCGGGGTGGCGGGCGCAGGGCACCGCGGGGCCGGCAGGGCACCGCGAGCGCGGGGCGCAGCACCCCTGCGCACACAAACAGGGCGGGCGCGGCGTGTGCCGTGCCCGCCCCGTCGGGGTCAGGGAGCTCAGCCCTGGAAGCCCGCGATCTTCGCGAACTCTTCGGCCTTGAGCGAGGCGCCGCCCACGAGGGCGCCGTCCACATCCTGCTTCTCCATGAGCTCCGCAACGTTCGCGGACTTCACGGAGCCGCCGTACAGCACGCGCACCGCCCCGGCGACCTCCGCGCCGTAGATCGCCTGCAGCGCCTCACGGATCGCGGCGCACACCTCCTGGGCGTCATCCGGGGTGGCGACCTCACCGGTGCCGATGGCCCACACCGGCTCGTAGGCGATGACGATCTGCTTCGCCTGCTCCACGTCCAGGCCCTCGATGCCGCCCTCAAGCTGCGCGAGGGTGTACTCGACGTGCTTGCCGGCCTTGCGCTCCTCGAGCGGCTCGCCGACGCACAGGATCGGGGTGAGGCCCGCCGCGAAAGCAGCCTTGACCTTGTTGTTGGTGATCTGCTCGGTCTCGCCGTGGTACTGGCGGCGCTCCGAATGGCCGACGGCCACGTATGTGCAGCCGAGCGCCGACAGCATCGGCCCGGAGACCTCACCGGTGTACGCCCCGGACTCGTGCTCGGAGATGTCCTGCGCGCCGTAGGCGATCGGCAGCTTGCCGGCCTCGACCGCGGTCTGCACGGTGCGGATGTCCACGAACGGGGGCAGCACGACGGTCTCGACCTTGCTGGTGTCGACGTCCTTCAGCTGCTCGCCGAGCTCCTCGACCAGGGCCAGTCCCTGCTTCCAGTCGAGGTTCATCTTCCAGTTGCCCGCCATCAGCGGGGTGCGGGTGCTCACTTGGTGCCCTCCTCAAGGATCGCGATGCCCGGCAGCTCCTTGCCCTCGATCAGCTCGAGGCTCGCACCGCCGCCGGTGGAGATGTGCGAGAACAGGGACTCGTCGAAGCCCAGGTTGCGGACCGCGGAGGCGGAGTCGCCGCCGCCGACCACGGTGTACCCCTCGGCCTGCGAGAGGTGCTCGGCCACAGCCTTGGTGCCGCCGGCGAACGCCTCGAACTCGAACACGCCCATCGGGCCGTTCCAGAACACGGTCGCGGCATCGGCGATCTTCTCGCCGAAGAGCTTCGCGGTCTCCGGGCCGATGTCCATGCCCTCCTGGTCCGCGGGCATCTGATCCACGGGGACCGCGGTGGCCGGCGCATCGGCGGAGAACTCGGGGGCCACCAGGGTGTCCACCGGCAGCACCAGGTCCACGCCCTGCTGCTTGGCACGCTCCATGTACTCGGCGACGACCTCGACCTTCGACTCATCCAGCAGAGAGTTGCCGACCTCGTGGCCGAGGGCCTTCTGGAAGGTGTAGGCCATGCCGCCGCCGATGAGGATGCGGTCGGCCTTGCTCAGCAGGTTGTCGATCACGGCGAGCTTGTCGGCGACCTTCGCGCCTCCGAGCACCACCACGAAGGGGCGGGCCGGATCATCGGTGACCTTGCGCAGGGACTCGACCTCGCGCAGCACCAGCTCTCCGGCCGCGGCCGGCAGCTCGGTGGCGAGCTCGTAGACGGAGGCCTGCTTGCGGTGGACCACGCCGAAGCCGTCGGAGACGTACGCATCGCCCAGGGCGGCGAGCTCGGCGGCGAAGGCGCGGCGCTCGGCCTCATCCTTCGAGGTCTCCCCCGGGTTGAAGCGCAGGTTCTCGAGGATCGCGACCTGGCCATCGGCCAGCGCCGCGACGGTCTCCTTCGCGGAGGCGCCGACGGTGTCGGTCGCGAAGGCGACGTCCTGGCCCAGCAGTTCGCCCAGGCGCGCCACGACGGGGCGCAGGGAGTACTTCTCCTCAGGGGCGCCCTTGGGGCGTCCCAGGTGGGAGATGACGACGACGCGCGCGCCGGCCTCGACCAGACGGGTCAGGGTGGGCAGGGCGGCGCGGATGCGGCCGTCGTCTGTGATGGTGGTCCCGTCCAGGGGGACGTTGAGATCGGCGCGGACCAGGACGCGTTTGCCGCGCAGGTCGCCGAGGGAATCGATGGTCTTCAGCACCGGGTGCTCCTAGCTGTCAGCTGACATGGGGGCCGCACTGTGCGCGGCCTGCGGTGGAACGGGCCGGAGCCCGCCGGAGGCCGACCTCGCAGGTGGCGTCCGACGGGCTCCGGGATGATCCGTGTCGTCGCGGGCGACGAGGCGGGAATCAGAGGGACTTGCCCACCAGGGCGGCGAGGTCCACCAGGCGGTTGGAGTAGCCCCACTCGTTGTCGTACCAGGAGACGACCTTCACCTGGTTGCCGATCACCTTGGTGCAGCCGGCGTCGAAGATCGAGCTGGCCGGGTCGCCGACGATGTCGGCGGAGACGATCGGGTCCTCGGTGTAGGTCAGAACACCCTTGAGCGGGCCCTCGGCGGCCTTCTTCACCGCGGCGTTGATCTCCTCGACGGTGACCTCACGGGAGGCCTCGAAGGTGAGGTCGGTGGCGGAGCCGGTGGGGACCGGAACGCGCAGGGCGTAGCCGTCGAACTTGCCCTTCAGCTCCGGCAGCACCAGGGCCACGGCCGCGGCGGCACCGGTCTTGGTGGGGATGATGTTCAGGGCGGCGGCGCGGGCGCGACGCAGGTCCTTGTGCGGGCCGTCCTGCAGGTTCTGGTCCGCGGTGTAGGCGTGGACGGTGGTCATCAGGCCCTTGACGATGCCGAACTCGTCGTTGAGGACCTTCGCCAGCGGCGCCAGGCAGTTGGTGGTGCAGGACGCGTTGGAGACGATGTGGTGCTTCTCGGCGTCGTAGTCGCCGTCGTTCACGCCGATCACGAAGGTGGCGTCCTCATTCTTCGCCGGAGCGGAGATGATGACCTTCTTGGCGCCGGCCTCGATGTGGGCCTTGGCGGCGGTCGCGTCGGTGAAGCGGCCGGTGGACTCCACGACGACATCGGCACCGAGCTCGCCCCACGGCAGCTTGGCGGGCTCCTTCTCGGCCAGGGCCTTGAAGGTCATGTCGCCGACAGTGATGGAGTCCTCGGAGTAGGTGACCTCCTCTGCCAGACGACCCGAGATGGAGTCGTACTTCAGCAGGTGCGCGAGGGTCTTGTTGTCGGTGAGGTCATTGACGCCGACGATCTCGATGTCAGCCTTCTGCTCGAGCGCGGCGCGCAGGAAGTTACGGCCGATACGACCGAATCCGTTGATTCCGACCTTGATGGTCACGAGTTCCTCCTCGATCCGCAGTGGTGTTGCGGAATTATGGATATGGCGCGCACGCCCTCGTACGCTCGGACGGCGCCGGTCGGACCGGCGTCCTGCAAAAGCCTATCAATGATGCGGATCGGGCGACGGAGGAAGATGGTCCTCATCCACCCCGTCTTCGGTGCCTGGGATCCCCATCTCCTCCGCGCGCTTGTCCGCCATGGCGAGCAGGCGGCGGATCCGCCCTGCGACAGCGTCCTTGGTCAGCGGCGGATCGGCCAGGCGCCCCAACTCCTCGAGCGAGGCCTGTCGGTGCTCGAGGCGCAGATTCCCCGCGGCACGCAGGTGGTCGGGCACGTCATCGCCGAGGATCTCCAGCGCCCGCTGGACCCGCTGTCCGGCGGCGACCGCCGCTCGGGCGGAGCGGCGCAGGTTCGCGTCGTCGAAGTTCGCGAGCCGGTGCGCAGTGGCCTTGACCTCGCGGCGGGAGCGGCGCTCTTCCCAGGTGCGGGCCGTCTGCACCGCCCCCATCCGGGTCAGCAGCAGGGAGATCGCATCGCCGTCGCGCAGGACCACGCGGTCCGCCCCGCGGGCCTCGCGGGCCTTGGAGGCGACGCCCAGACGACGGGCGGCGCCGACCATCGCGAGCGCCACCTCGGGGCCGGGGCAGGACAGCTCAAGGGCGGAGGAGCGACCCGGTTCGGTGAGCGTGCCGCGGGCCAGGAAGGCGCCGCGCCAGGCGGCTTCCGCATCGACCATCGCCCCGCCGACGACGACGGGCGGCATGCCGCGCACGGGTCGGCCGCGGGCATCCAGCAGCCCGGTCTGCCGGGCCAGCATTCCGCCTTCGCGCTCGACCCGCACGATGTAGCGGGTGGTGCGGCGGATGCCGGAGGGCTGCATAACCGCGAGCTCGGCGCGGTGCCCGTACATCTCGGCGATCACAGCGTGCAGGCGCCGAGCCACCGCCGCGGAGTCCAGCTCGGCCTCCACCACGATCTTGCCCGCCACCAGCTGCAGCCCGCCGGCGAAGCGCAGCATCGCAGCGGCCTCGGCCTTGCGGGCCGAGGGCCGGGTGATCTCCAGATGGCTGAGCTCCTCCTTGGCCTCACCGGTCAGCGCCATGGGTGTCCTCCTCGGATGCGGGGTCGGTGGTCCCGGCGGGACGGTCCTCCGTGGCGGGGGCAACGGAGGGGACATCGCCGTAGACGTCGTCGAACAGGTCACGGTACGCGGCGGCCAGGCGCACCGGATCGTGGAGCGGCTGGCCGTCGCCGACGCTGACCTGTCGCAGCAGGGTGCGGATTCCCATCTCCGTCGCGAAGTCGACGAGCTCCAGGGAGTCGTGCAGGACGGTGGGGTCCGCGACGAGGGCGTCGAAGCGGCAGCCGGGCGCGTACTCGGTCAGCACTCGCAGCAGGTCCGTGCTGGTCATGCCTTCTGCTTCCTGCATGCCGACGGACAGGTTCGCGGTGATGCAGCGCCGGGCAGGGCTGGTGCGGATCGCCTCGGCGATCTCGGGGATCATGAGATGGGGCAGCACGGAGGTGTACCAGGAGCCGGGGCCGACGATGATCCAGTCCGCGCGGCCGAGCGCCTCGATGACCTCCTCGGATACGCGCGGCCGCGGCGGGTCCAGGCGCACGTCGAGGACCTCCCCATCGGCGGTGGCGACCTGCCACTGGCCGCTCACGGTGCGTTCGGTGCCGTCCGCATTGCGCACGGTGGCCTCGATGTCCAGCGGCTCGAGCGCCATCGGCAGAACGCGTCCGCGGGCGCCCAACAGCTCAGCCATCTGGTCCAGGCCCTCCACCGGGTCCTCGAGGATCTGCCACAGCGCAACCATGAGGAGGTTCCCGAGGGCGTGACCGTTCAGCTGGCCGTCGGTGCGGAAGCGGTGCTGGATGACCTCGCCCCAGATGGTGCCCCACTCGGAGTCTTCGCACAGGGCCGCGAGGGCCATGCGCAGGTCCCCCGGGGGCAGCACGGGCATCTCGGTGCGGATGCGGCCGGAGGAGCCGCCGTTGTCGGCGACGGTGACAATGGCGGTGAGATCGTCGGTCAGCAGCCGTAGGGCCCGCAGGTTCGCAGCGAGGCCGTGGCCGCCGCCCAGAGCAACCACGCGGGGTGGCCGATGGGCGTCGTCCCGGCGGCTGCGGCGCCCGCCGATGGCCCGCTCACCGGAGGGGCGGGGATGGCGCTGGGGGCGGGGCACGATGCTCATTCGCGCCCCAGATCTCGGTGACGCACCCGCACCGGATGCCCGGCTGCACGCAGCGCCTCCCCGAGGCGTTCGGCGATCGCGACGGAGCGGTGCTTGCCACCGGTGCAGCCGATCGCAAGGGTGGTGAAGTGCTTGTTCTCCTCGCTGTAGCCGCGCAGGACGGGTGTGATCATCTCCAGGTAACGGTCGAGGAACTCCGCGCCGTTGGCGTCGGCCAGCACGAACTGGGCGACCTCGGGGTCGGTGCCGCGTTGGGGGCGCAGCTCGGGCACCCAGTACGGGTTGGGGATGAAGCGCACATCGCTCACGTGGTCGGCTTCCAGGGGGATGCCGTACTTGAAGCCGAAGGACAGCACGGTGACGGTCAGGCGCTGCTCGTCGTGGCTGCCGAAGGCGGCGCGCAGCTTCATGGTCAGCTCGTGGACGTTCAGCGGGGAGGTGTCCACCACGAGGTCTGCCATCCGCCGGTACGGGGCGAGCATCTCGCGTTCGCGGCGGATGCCCTCGAGGACCCCCTCCTCGCCCTGCAGGGGGTGGGGGCGGCGCACCGAGTCGAAGCGGCGAACCAGGGTGGATTCATCGGCGGTCAGGAACAGCACGCGCAGCCGCACCTCGGCCTGCCGCAGCTCGGCGATGACGTCGGGCAGTTCGGAGAAGAACGGTCCGGAGCGCGGGTCCACGACGACGGCGAATCGGGTGTCCTCCCCGTCGGCGCTCGCGCGCAGCTCGTAGAGGGTGGGGATGAGCTGGGGGACGATGTTGTAGCTGACGTACCAGCCCATGTCCTCCAGCGCGTGCGCGGCGGTCTCCCGTCCGGCGCCGGCCAGGCCCGTGATGATCACGACGTCGCCCTGCGGCGGTGCGCTGGAATTCTCGCTCCCGTGGGACACGTGTGCTCCTTCTCGGTGGCGGGCTCGATGGCGGGGTGCTCGTGCGGTCGCTCAGGGATCGAGGATCTCGCCGGTGGCGGTGTTGACCGCGACCTCGGACGCCCCGTCCGCGGCGGTATCCGCGGAGGTGGTGGCCTCCGGGGCCTGCTGGGATCGTAGCGCGGTGCTGATCTGCTGGGCGAGCGCAGGCCCGATCCCCGGCACGTCGGTGAGCTCTTCGACCTCGGCCTCGCGGATCGCGCGCACGGTCACGAAGCGGTCCAGGAGGGCGCGGCGCCGGGCCGGTCCCAGGCCCGGGATGCCGTCCAGGGCGCTGGCCTGCATGGCGCGGCCGCGCTTGGTGCGGTGGTAGGTGATGGCGAAACGGTGGGCCTCATCGCGCAGGCGCTGCACGAGGAACAGGGCTTCGCTGGTGCGCGGCAGGATGATCGGGTAGTCCTCGCCGGGCAGCCAGATCTCTTCGAGGCGCTTGGCGATCCCGGCCAGGGCGATATCGGTGATGCCGAGCTCGTCAAAGGCCCGCTGGGCGGCGGCGACCTGGGGCGGCCCGCCGTCGACGAGGATCAGCGCGGGCGGGTAGGCGAAGCGGCGCGATTCCTCCTCGGTCTGCTCGGGCGGGTCGAGATGGTGGCGCAGGCGCCGCGAGATGACGTCGTACATCGAGGCGGTGTCATCGCGCGCCGCCTCGCCGCGCACGGAGTAGCGGCGGTATTCGCTCTTCTTGGGCAGCCCGTCCTCGAACACCACCTGGGAGCCGACGACGTTCGTGCCGTGGGAGTGGGAGATGTCAAAGCATTCGATGCGCAGCGGCGGCTCATCCAGTCCCAGCGCCTCCCCCAGGTCCTCGAGGGCCTTGGTGCGGGCGGTGAGGTCGCCGGTGCGTTTCAGGCGGTGCAGCCGCAGGGCCTCCTGGGCGTTCTCCCCCACGGTGGCCAGCAGGTCTCGTTTCTCGCCGCGCTGCGGGACACGCAGATCCACGCGCGGGCCCAGCAGCTCCTGGAGCTGTGCGCGGTTGCTGGGCAGGACCGGGACGAGCACTTCGCGGGGCGCGTCGGCGTCGGTGTACAGCACGGTCAGGGCACGTTCGATGAGGTCCGGGGCGGTGGATTCATCGAGGATCTCCGCGGTCCAACCGCGCTGACCGCGGATCCGGCCGCCGCGCACGTGGAACACCTGGATCGAGGCCTCCAGCTCGTCCTGGGCGAGAGCAATCAGGTCCGCGTCCGTGGCGTCGGAGAGCACCACGGAGTTCTTCTCCATGACGGTGGTGAGGGCCTGCAGGTCATCGCGCAGGGTCGCGGCGGTCTCGAAGTCGAGGGCGGCGGCGGCCGCGCGCATGCGCTGTTCGATGCGGCGGGTGTACTTCTGGGTGTTCCCGGCCATGAAGTCGCCGAACTGCTCGGCGAGCTGGCGGTGCTCGTCCTCGGAGATCTCTCCGGTGCAGGGAGCGGAGCATTTGCCGATGAAACCCAGCAGGCAGGGGCGGCCGGAGCGTTCGGCCCGGCGGTACACGCCGGCGCTGCAGGAGCGGATGGGGAACACCCGCAGCATGAGGTCCAGGGTCTCGCGGATCGCGCCCACCTGCGGGTAGGGCCCGAAGGTGCGGTCACCCTTGGCGCGGGGCCGACGGGTGATGTGCACCCGCGGCACCCGCTCCCCCATCGTGATCACGAGGTACGGGTAAGACTTGTCGTCACGGAACTTGACGTTGAACCGCGGGTCGTACTCCTTGATCCACGTGTACTCGAGGGTGAGGGCCTCCACCTCGGTGCTCACCACGGTCCATTCCACGCTCGCGGCCGTGGTGACCATCCGCCGAGTGCGCTCATGCAGCGCGGAGAGGTCCTGGAAGTAGCTGGTCAGACGCTGGCGAAGGCTCTTCGCCTTGCCCACGTAGATGACGCGGCCGTGCTCGTCGCGGAACCGGTACACCCCCGGGCGGGTGGGGATGGAGCCGGTCGCGGGACGGTAGGTCGCGGGATCTGCCATGGCTGCGGTCAGCCCTCAGCGCCGCGCCCGGCGAGCATACGGGCCAGGAACTGGCCGGTGTAGGAGCCCTCCACCGCCGCCACCTGCTCGGGGGTGCCGGTGGCGACGATCTGCCCGCCGCCGGCGCCGCCCTCGGGGCCCAGGTCGATGACGTGGTCGGCGGATTTGATGACATCGAGGTTGTGCTCGATGACGATCACGGAGTTGCCCTTGTCCACGAGCCCGCCGAGGACCTCGAGCAATTTGCGTACGTCCTCGAAGTGCAGGCCCGTGGTGGGCTCATCGAGCACATAGATGGTGCGGCCGTTCGAGCGCTTGTGCAGTTCGGAGGAGAGCTTCACGCGCTGCGCCTCGCCGCCGGAGAGGGTGGTGGCGGACTGGCCGAGCTTCACGTAGCCGAGCCCCACATCCACGAGGGTCTGCAGCTGGCGGCGGATGGCGGGGACGGCATCGAAGAACTCGAGGGCCTCGGAGATGGACATGTCCAGTACCTGGGCAACGTTCTTGTCCTTGAAGTGCACCTCGAGGGTCTCGCGGTTGTAGCGCTGTCCCTTGCACACCTCGCACTGGACGTACACGTCGGGCAGGAAGTTCATCTCGATCTTCAACGTGCCGTCACCGGAGCAGGCCTCGCAGCGCCCGCCCTTGACGTTGAAGGAGAAGCGTCCGGCGGTGTAGCCGCGCACCTTCGCTTCGTGGGTCTGGGCGAACAGGGTGCGCACCCGGTCCCACACGCCGGTGTAGGTGGCGGGGTTGGAGCGGGGGGTGCGGCCGATGGGCGACTGGTCCACATGCACCACCTTGTCCAGGTGCTCGAGGCCCGTGACGCGCTTGTGCTTGCCCGGGAGGATGCGGGCGCGGTTCAGCTCCTTGGCGAGGACCTTGTAAAGGACCTCATTGACCAGGGACGACTTCCCCGAGCCGGAGACGCCGGTGACGGCCGTCAGCACGCCGAGGGGGAAGGAGACGTCCTGTCCGGTGAGGTTGTTGGCGCGCGGACCCACCACGGTGAGCATGCGGTCCTTCTGGACCGGGCGGCGCGTCTTCGGCAGCGGGATCGTGAGCTCCCCGGAGAGGTAGCGCCCGGTGAGGGAGTCGGGGTTGCGCTTGAGCTCGGCGACGGGCCCGGAGTGGACCACGCGGCCGCCGTGCTCGCCGGCCAGGGGGCCGATGTCCACGATCCAGTCGGCAGCTTCGAGGGTGTCCTCGTCGTGCTCGACGACGATGAGGGTGTTGCCCAGGTCCCGCAGCCGTTCGAGCGTGGCGATGAGGCGTTCGTTGTCACGCTGGTGCAGGCCGATCGAGGGCTCATCGAGCACGTACAGCACGCCCACCAGGCCCGATCCGATCTGGGTAGCGAGCCGGATGCGCTGCGCCTCGCCGCCGGAGAGGGTCGCGGCGGCGCGCGCGAGGGTCAGGTAGTCCAGGCCCACGTCGAGCAGGAAACCCAGGCGCGAGCGGATCTCGCGCAGCACCTCATCGGCGATCACCTTCTCCCGTACGCCCAGCTCGAGGTTCTCGGCGAAGGCGAGGGCGTCGGCGATGGACATCTCGCAGACTTCGGCGATGGACTTCCCGCCGACGGTGACGGCCAGCACCTCGGGCCGCAGGCGGGCGCCCTGGCAGGCGGGGCAGGGGACCTCGCGCATGAACTGTTCGTAGCGTTCCTTGGCCCAGTCGGACTCGGTGTCGCTGTGGCGACGCTCGAGGAAGTGCATGACGCCCTCGAAACCGGTGGAGTACGTGCGCTCCCGGCCGAAGCGGTTGCGGTACTTGACGTGGACCTTGAAGTCCTTGCCGTGCAGCAGGGCGTGCCGGGCGCGCTGCGGCAGGGCCCGCCACGGGGTGTCCATCGAGAAGCTGAGCTCCTCGGCCAGGCCAGCCATGACCTCCTGGTGGTGGTCGGAGTGCCCCATGGTCCAGGGGACGATCGCACCGTCGGCGAGCGAGAGGTCCTCATCGGGGATGACCAGTTCGGGGTCGACTTCGAGGCGCTGGCCGAGGCCCGTGCATTCCTGGCAGGCGCCGTAGGGGGCGTTGAAGGAGAAGGTGCGCGGTTCGATGTCGTCGATCGCGAGGGTGTGGCCGTTCGGGCAGGCGCGCTTTTCGGAGAAGCGACGTTCCCGGCCGGGGTCCTCGGAGTCGAGGTCCACGAAGTCCGCCACGAGGATGCCCTCGGCGAGCCGCAGCGCGGTCTCCACGGAGTCGGTGAGGCGACGGCGGGCATCGGGCTTGACGGCCAGGCGATCCACGACCACCTCGATGGTGTGCTTGTAGCGCTTGTCGAGGGTGATGTCCTCATCCAGGCGGCGGTTGGTGCCGTCCACGCGGGCGCGGGCGTAGCCCTGGGAGCGCAGGGAGCTCAGCAGGTCCGCGTGCTCGCCCTTGCGGCCCTGCACCACGGGGGCGAGCAGCTGGAAGCGGGTGCCCTCGTTCTCTTCGAGGAGGATGTCCACGATCTGCTCAGCGGAGGTGGAGGAGACCGCTTCCCCGCAGGTGGGGCAATGCTGCTGGCCGGTGCGGGAGAACAGCAGGCGCAGGTAGTCGTAGATCTCGGTGATGGTGCCGACGGTGGAGCGCGGGTTGCGGTTGGTGGACTTCTGGTCGATCGATACCGCTGGGGACAGGCCTTCGATGAGGTCCACGCTGGGCTTGTCCATCTGCCCCAGGAACTGGCGGGCGTAGCTGGAGAGGGACTCGACGTAGCGACGCTGACCTTCGGCGAAGATGGTGTCGAAGGCCAGGGAGCTCTTGCCGGAGCCGGACAGGCCGGAGAACACCACGAGCTTTCCGCGGGGGATGTCGATGTCGATGTTCTGCAGGTTGTGCTCGCGTGCACCACGCACTACCAGGGAATCAGTCACCGGGCCATCCTAGGGGCGCACCCCCACATCGAACAGTTGTTCGGACGTGGGGTGGGACTCATACTGGGGTCATGGCTGATCACGAGTACACCGGACATGTTGAGCCGGGCGGCGAGCCCGTCGCCCGCGACCTCGAGCATCTGCAGATCCGCAAGCTCTCCGTCGGCTCCATGGACAACAACGCCTATCTGCTGACCTGTCGGTCGAGCGGGGCGCAGTTGCTGATCGATGCGGCGGCGGATCCGGATGCACTGCGGCGGATGATCGCCGCGGGCTCGGAGCACAATGCCGTGGACATGGTGCTGACCACGCATCAGCATCACGACCATGTGGGGGCGCTCGCTCCGATCGTGGAGGCGACGGGGGCGCGCACGGCAGCGGGCGCCGCGGACGCGACGGCGATCACCGAGCAGACGGGGGTGCGGATCGACGAAAAGCTGGCCGACGGGGATGTGCTGCGCGTCGGCGAGGTGGAGCTGGAGATCATCGCGTTGCGCGGCCACACCCCGGGCTCGGTCGCCGTGCTCTACCGCGGCGGGGCCGACGGCGATCACCTGTTCACCGGGGACTCGCTGTTCCCCGGCGGCGTGGGCAAGACGAGCGGCCCCGAGGACTTCGCGCAGCTCATCGATGATGTGGAGCAGCGGATCTTCGACCGCCTGGAGGATTCGACCTGGGTGTATCCGGGGCACGGGGATGACACGACGCTCGGCGCGGAGCGCGGGTCCCTGCCTGCGTGGCGCGAGCGGGGATGGTGACCTCTCCCCCGTCGGGCGCCGCCGCGCCCGCCCCGGCGCGGTGCGTGCTCGGCCGCGCGGCGGGCGGAGCGGTCGTGCTGCGCGAGCTCGCGGCCGACGGCTCCGCCCTCGGCGAGCGGACCCGCGCCGTCCAGGAGCTCCCCTCCCTCGTCGCTGAGCTCGAGGCCGCGCACCGGCCGCGCTGGGTCTGGAGCGACGCCACCGCTTGGTACCCGCGTCTGCTCGGGGCCGGGGTCACCCTCGAGCGCTGCCACGACCTGCGCCTGGTGCACCGGATCCTGCGCCATTCCGAGCTGGTGACGGAGCCCGGTCCTCTGCGCGAGGCGACGGGGTGGGACACACAGCTCGAGCCGGAGGAGACGCGACGCGACCTCGGCGCGACCCTCTTCGACCTCGACGCCCGGCCATCGGCCGCCCACGGCGTGCCCGACGGGATCGAAGAGACCTGTGCGGAGCTCGAGCGGCAGCTCTCGGCGATCGCGAGCGCCGAGGACCCGGCGCGGCTGCGCCTGCTGCTGGCGGCGGAATCCGCCGGGGCACTGATCGCGGCCGAGCTGCAGGCGGCGGGGATCCCCTGGGACGTGGCCGAGCACGACCGGATCCTCACCGAGGCCCTGGGGCCGCGCCCCTCCCCCGGGACGCTCCCCGCGCAGATGGCGCAGGTCGCCGCCGAGGTGCGCACCGCCCTCGGGGACCCGACCGTGTCGCTGGACTCGCCGCCGAAGCTGCTGCGCGCCCTGCACCGCGCCGGCATCGACGTCTCCTCCACCTCCCAGTGGGAGCTGCAGGAGCACGAGCATCCCGCGATCGGGCCGCTGCTGCGGTACAAGAAGATGTCCCGCCTGCTGACCGCCAACGGCTGGACGTGGCTGGACGAGTGGGTGCGGGAGGGCCGCTACCGGCCCGTCTACGTGCCGGGCGGCGTGGTCACCGGGCGCTGGACCTCCAGCGGCGGTGGGGCGCTGCAGATCCCGCGTCGGCTGCGGCCCGCGCTCCGTGCCGATCCTGGCTGGCTGCTGGTCAGCGCCGATGTCTCGCAGCTTGAGCCGCGGGTGCTCGCGGCGATGTCCGGCGATCGCGCGATGATCGAGGCGGCGGCCGGGAAGGACCTCTACTCGGGCATCGTCGAGGCGGGCGTGGTCGCGAGCCGACAGGAGGCGAAGATCGGGGTGCTCGGCGCCCTGTACGGCGGGACCACCGGGGACAGCGGTCGCGTCGTGCCTCGGCTCCGCCGCACCTTCCCCGAGGCGATGGCGCTCGTGGACGGCGCGGCTGCGACCGGGGAGCGCGGCGGGACGGTCACGACCTGGCTCGGCCGCTCCTCCCCCGCCCCCGAGCCCGGCTGGGTGCAGGCGCAGCGCTCCGCGAACGGTCCCGACGCGGGCGCCGGCGAGCAGGAGCGGGCTCGTCGCTCGGCCCGCGACCGCGGCCGGTTCACCCGCAATTTCGTGGTGCAGGGCACCGCCGCGGAATGGGCGCTGTCCTGGATGGCGGCGCTGCGGCTGCGGCTCGCGCAGCTCCCTGAGGTCGCCCCCGACGAGCGGGCCGGCGCCTCGGGACCGGTGTTCGCCCCCCGCGCACACCTGGCGTACTTCCTGCACGACGAGGTGATCGTCCACGCCCCCGCCGAACAGGCCGAGGCTGCGGCCGCGGCGATCCGCGAGAGCGCCGACGCCGCGGGACGGTTGCTCTTCCCCGGTAGCGCGATCGACTTCCCGCTGGACCTCACCGTCACCGAGCACGCCGGCGAGGTGTGAGCGGTTCAGCCGTAGTGATAGCGGCAGGCGGCGATGCGGATGTCTTCGCCCGCGATCTTGTAGACGAGGCGATGTTCGTCGGTAATACGCCGTGACCAATACCCGGCGAAGTCGTGCTTCAGGGGTTCCGGCTTTCCGATGCCCTCGTTGCCGTTACGGCTGATGTCCCGCAGGAGGAGGTTGATCCTTTTCAGCACGCGGCGGTCCTGCGCCTGCCACCACAGGTAGTCCTCCCAGGCAGCCTCGCTCCACACCAGAGGCATGTCACTCCTCGTCGATCAGATCTCGGACCGTCCCCTCGCCGCGCTCGAGCTCCTCCATCGCCGTGAGCAGCCGCCGGGCATTGGCGGGCGAGCGAAGGAGATACGCCGTCTCGCGCAGCGACTGGTAGTCCTCGAGCGACACGATGACCGCGGACTCACGACCGGACCGGGTGATCACGACCTCCTCACGGTCATCGACGACTCGATCGAGCACCTCGGCATACCGTGCCCGAGACTCGCTATAGCTCATGGTCTGCATCGGGGACTCCTTCCAGCTGTCACCTACACATCACATACGTACAGAATATTGTACGCCATGACGTCAAGAGGTCGATGCTCAGCATCCTCTTACCAGCGCCCACGAGCACGGCGGTGCGTCCACCCTCGAACCCACGGGCGAGGCGTGAGGGTCCGTGCACAATGGCGCTGTCCCGTGTCACGTTGTTGGCAGGATTATGGGGCCAGCAAAGTTGGGGGTGTCGGGGCTGGCGTGCCCAAGGTGGACGTCCAGGGGCCGGTTCCAGGCGATGGCCTCGTGGGGCCGCACCGTGTTGTACTCCAGCCTGTACTCCTCGGAGTAGCAGGTCAGCTCCAGGGAGTCGTGGATCTCTTCTCGGTAGAGCCGTTCGTACTTGAGGGATCCGAATCCGCGTTCTCGTGAACCGTTCTGCCCGGGAGACTTCACGCGGGTGCGGACGTGCCGCCACCGAGGCCGCCGCCGTCGGGGTGATCTGCGGGCCCCTCACCATCGGGCTGATCCCCACCGTCACGGCGCTGGACGTGCCCGCGGTGCGCGAGGCGCGCCGGCGTACTCGGGATGACGGCAGGATCGAGATGCGTGCCGTGCGAGGTCTGCGAGGATACGCTCGACCATCTGCTCCTCGTCGAGCTCTTCGCTGAGGACCTGCTCCCCCGGGACGCCGCGGGTACTACGCGCCGGGATCCTCAGGGGCCAGCGCGGCGAGCTCCTCGAGCAGGGAGTCCATGCGTCGAGCGCCCAGCAGCGGGCTGAGCGGCTCGGAGAACCAGTGCTCCCAGAGCTCGTCGAGCTGTGCCGCCGTGGGCGCGACACCGGTGTCCAGCAGCTCCGCGATCGACTGCGCCTCAGGCTCGTACTCGTCCTCGGGCATGCCGTCCGTGCCCGGGGCGAGGCCCATCGGATCCTCGCGGGTCAGGAGGGCGAGGACTCGCGCCTGCGTCGACGTGGTGCCCGGCGCGGAGCCTCGCTCGTCGAGCAGGGTCGAGGCCAGGGTCACCGCGCCGGTGGCGAGGCCGATCCAGACGCGCGGCGCGGGTACGCCGCGGCGCCGGAGGAAGCTCTCTGCCCCGCGGTCCAGTCGCAGACCCGCCACACCCGCCCCGGCCATCAGGCCGCCGAGGGCGAGCGAGAGCGCGGTCTCGAGCCCCGTCGGCGGCCGCAGGGCGTGAGCACTCGGCTCGTCCTCGGCCGACAGGTCCCGGCGCCGTTGCTGCGCCAGGAGGCTGACGCCGGTGGTCAGCACCGCAGGGAGCACGACATAGCCAGCGCGCACCAGGCGCGGGAGACGGTGCACAGGGATCATCCCGAGGCCGGACGCGGCAGCCGTGCCGACGACCAGGGACACGATGCGGGAGCGCTGGGACTGTGTCACGGGGTCCTCCTTCTCTCGCCGCGGGCCCAGCCGCGCGCCACGGGGCGTGGCGTGCCCTCTACGCTATCGGGCGACGGACGACGATCGTCGGTGCCCGGGGGTGACCTTCGACCGTGCCTCGGCAGATGAGGGAGGATGGACCGATGCGCCTCTGGTCACTGCACCCCCGCCACCTCGACCGCCAGGGCCTCACGGGCTGCTGGCGGGAATCGCTGCTGGCGCAGGCCGTGCTCGCCGGGCGCACTCGCGGGTACCGCTCCCACCCGCAGCTCGAACGGTTCCGGGCCCAGCCCGCCCCGCTCGATGCCGTGGGCACCTACCTCGAGGTGCTCGCCCGGGAGGCGACCGCTCGCGGCTACCGCTTCGACCTCTCGCGGATCGACCGCCGCCCCGAGGAGCTCACCGGCTACGCGCCGACGGATGCCGCAGCCGGCGTGCCACGGATCCCCGTGACCCGGGGACAGGTCGACCTGGAATGGCGTCATCTGCTCGCCAAGCTCGCGCAGCGCAGTCCCGGGAGTGAGGCGCTCACCGCAGCGCATTCCGCGCCGACGGTGCATCCGCTGTTCACCGTGGTGCCGGGTCCGGTCGAGAGCTGGGAGCGCGCGGCGGATCCGGAGGGCTGAGCGCGATCCGCAGCCAGCGCGAGAGGGGCGCCCCATCCGGGACGTCCGCGAGATCGGTGCGCAGCCACCGGGCCTCGCGCAGCTCGGGGTGGTGCAGCAGCACCTTCACTCCGAAGGTGCGCGGCCAGCGCACCCGCCACCAGACCCGGCGCAGCCGGTGCCCGGCGGTCAGCGCGGCGCCCAGAGCCCGCCCGCGCCTCGTCGTGATCGGCTCAGGACCGCTGCACCGCCCGCAGCTCCTTCTTCAGCTCCTGCACCTCATCGCGCAGCCGCGCCGCAACCTCGAACTGCAGGGATTCGGCGGCCTGGTGCATCTGGGCGGTCAACTCGTCGATCATCCCGGTGAGAGCACCGACGGGGTCATCGCCGAGGTCCACTTCGCGGCCGCTGATCGCATCGAGCGCATGGGCGCGGGCCTCGTCGCGGCGCACCCGGTCCCGCCCCTCCTTCCCGGCGCGGTAGTCGGTGGCCATGAGCGTTTCGGTGTCGATGTCCTCGCGGGCCAGCATGTCGGTGACGTCCGCGATGCGTTTGCGCAGCGGCGTGGGGTCGATGCCGTGCTCGGTGTTGTACGCGATCTGCTTCTCGCGGCGGCGGTTGGTCTCGTCGATCGCCTCCTGCATCGAGTCGGTGATCGTGTCGGCGTACATGTGGACCTGGCCGGAGACGTTACGCGCCGCCCGGCCGATGGTCTGGATGAGGGAGGTGCGTGAGCGCAGGAAGCCTTCCTTGTCGGCGTCGAGGATCGACACGAGGGACACCTCCGGCAGGTCCAGGCCCTCGCGCAGCAGGTTGATGCCCACCAGGACGTCGAACTCCCCCAGCCGCAGGGAGCGCAGCAGCTCCACGCGGCGCAGGGTGTCCACATCGGAGTGGAGGTACTGCACGCGCACCCCGTTCTCCAGCAGGAAGTCGGTGAGGTCCTCGGCCATGCGCTTGGTGAGGGTGGTGACCAGGACGCGTTCATCGCGCTGGACGCGCTGCTCGATCTCTTCGCGCAGGTCATCGATCTGACCCTTCACGGGCTTGACGATCACCTCGGGGTCCACCAGGCCCGTCGGGCGGATGATCTGCTCGACCACGCCGTGGGAGCGGTCCAGCTCGTATTGGGCGGGCGTGGCCGAGAGGTAGACGGTCTGGCCGGTGCGCTGGGTGAACTCCTCGAAGGTCAGCGGGCGGTTGTCGAGCGCGCTGGGCAGGCGGAATCCGAAGTCCACCAGGGTGCGTTTGCGCGAGCGGTCTCCCTCGTACATCGCGCCGATCTGCGGGACGGCCACATGGGACTCGTCGATCACCAGCAGGAAGTCTTCGGGGAAGTAGTCCAGCAGCGTGTTCGGCGGGGTGCCGGGGCCGCGGCCGTCGAGGTGGCGGGAATAGTTCTCCACCCCGTTGGTGGTGCCCATCTGGCGCAGCATCTCCAGATCGTGGGTGGTGCGCATGCGCAGCCGCTGGGCCTCCAACAGCTTGTTCTGCCCTTCGAGCTCCGCAAGCCGCTCGGCGAGCTCGTCCTCGATGGTGCCGATCGCGCGGGCGAGCCGTTCGGGGCCGGCCACGTAGTGGGAGGCGGGGAAGACGTGGATGTGGTCCTCTTCCCGGATGACCTCCCCCGTCATCGGGTGCAGGGTGTACAGGGCGTCGATCTCATCGCCGAAGAATTCGATGCGCAGCGCGAGCTCCTCATACATGGGGATGATCTCCACGGTGTCGCCACGCACCCGGAAGGTGCCGCGCTCGAAGGCGATGTCGTTGCGGTCGTACTGCATGTCGACGAAGCGGCTGAGCAGCTCATCGCGGTCCAGCTCGTCGCCGCGCTTGAGCTGCACCATGCGGTCCACGTACTCCTGCGGGGTGCCCAGGCCGTAGATGCAGGAGACCGAGGAGACCACCACGACGTCGCGGCGGGTCAGCAGGGAGTTGGTGGCGCTGTGGCGCAGTCGCTCCACCTCGGCGTTGATCGAGGAGTCCTTCTCGATGTAGGTGTCCGACTGCGGGACGTACGCCTCTGGCTGGTAGTAGTCGTAGTAGGAGACGAAGTATTCGACCGCGTTGTGGGGCAGCAGCTCGCGGAACTCGGCGGCCAGCTGGGCGGCGAGCGTCTTGTTGTGCGCCATGATCAGCGTGGGCCGCTGCACCTGTTCGATGAGCCAGGCGGTGGTGGCGGATTTGCCGGTGCCGGTGGCGCCCAGCAGCACCACGTCCTGCTCGCCGTCGTTCAGACGCTGGGCGAGCTCGGCGATCGCCTGCGGCTGGTCCCCGGAGGGTTGGTACTCGGAGACCACCTCGAAGGGGTGCTCGGCACGGACAAGATCGGTGACAGGGCGCATGGTCTCGATGCTACGTCCGGGGGCCGACGGTGAGCTCATCGATGCGCTCGAGCGCCCGGGCGGCGCGGTGGCGCAGATCCTCCAGGGTGCCGGTGTTGTGCAGCAGCAGGTCCGCGCGGCGGATCCGCTCCAGGTCCGTGACCTGCGCTGCCATGACAGATTCGGTGTAGGGGCGGTCGCGGCCGCGGTTCTGCTCGACGCGGGCGATGCGGTCCTCGCGCCGGGCGAGAACCGCGACCACGAGGTCGTAGTCGCGTTCGCGGTGCTTCTCGAGCAGCAGCGGGTTGTCGTGGACGATGATCCGCTCCCCCGCGGCGAGCGCCGCGGCCTCGGCAGCGCGCACGGCCTCGTCCACCCGCCCCAGCACGATCTGTTCGAGGTCCGCGCGGGCCTGCGCATCGGCGAAGACGAGCCGGGCGAGGGCCTGGCGGTCGATCGTGCCGTCCTGCGTGCGGTACTGCTCGCCGAAGCGGGCCACCGCCTCCTCCACGCCCGCGCCCGGCACGTCCAGGAGGCGACGGGAGTGTGCATCGAGGTCGATGACGGTGAGCCCCGCCTCCCGCCACAGCTCGGCGACGGTGGATTTCCCGGACCCGATGCCGCCGGTGAGACCGATGCGCCGCAGGGATGCGGGTGATGCGGTGCGGGGCGATGCCATCGAGGTCCTTTCGGGGCGGGCGATGCGGGCACGGGATGCACATCGCGGGGTGCAGGTCCACGGTAGTCCCCGCAGCCCGTCGGCCACGGGTACCCGTCGGCCCGGCACCCGGCACCGGATGTATGGGGGCGCGGGGTGCCCAGGGCGAGCGGGGTGCCCAGGGTGAGCGGGGTGCTTGTGGGGTCGATGGGTGGGCGCTGGGTTCAGCGAGCGTAGGGGCCGTAGGGGACCGCGAGGTACAGCACGTGCTGCAGGGCGCTTTGCTGACCGCCGCTCGAGGCCAGATGCGGGATGGTGAAGGCGATCGCAGCGATGATCACCGCCAGGCGCGGACGCCGGGCGAGCGAGGTCATGAGGTAGCCGCTGGCCTGTGACTGACCTGCCGTGACGTCCGTGACGCGCAGTGTGCCCGCGGGGTGTGCAGCCAGTACCGTGAAGAGGTGGATCCCCTCGACCTGCTGGTGAACAACGACCTGCTGCGCGTGCTGGACCTGCTGGGTGTGTTCATCATGGGCGTGGCCGCGGGGGCGCTGGCCTCCCGCCTGAACTTCGATGCCGTGGGCTTTGCGGTCATCGGTATCGCCGCGGGGCTCGGCGGCGGCCTGGTGCGCGATCTGATCCTCGACTATGGGGTG
Source organism: Brachybacterium sp. Marseille-Q7125 (assembly GCF_023062615.1). NCBI lineage: Bacteria > Bacillati > Actinomycetota > Actinomycetes > Micrococcales > Dermabacteraceae > Brachybacterium > Brachybacterium sp. Marseille-Q7125. The sequence continues at coordinate 20,168 of NZ_JALLAL010000015.1, forward strand.
CCGGCCGCGTTCTCCGGGCCCTGGTATCTCGCCTGCGCGCTCGGCGGGGCGATGTTCACCTTCTTCATCAACGCCGACAGTTCCTGGTGGCGGCGCATGGTCACCGTCCTGGACATCCTCGCGATGGGCCTGTGGGCAGCGACGGGCACCGCGAAGTCCTTCGGCTTCGGCCTCGATGTGCTGCCGGCAGTGCTGCTGGGCGTCACCAGCGCCGTCGGCGGCGGAGTGATCCGCGACGTGCTCGTGGGACGGATCCCCGCGATCTTCGGCGGCGGGCCGCTGTACGCCACGGGCGCCCTCATCACCGCCCTGCTGACCTGGGGCGTGTTCGGGCTGCAGCTCCCCTCGGCCACGGTGCTCATCGCGGTGGCGGCCGGTTCGCTGCTCGCCGGGGTGGCGGCCTGGCGGCGCTGGAGCCTGCCCGCCCACAGCGAATGGCAGGTCACCATGTCCGCCACCCAGCTCAAACGGCTGGTGCGTCGGACCCGACGGGACGAGCGCCACCGTGTGGCCCTGGAGACCGGGGCGATCCCGGTGGTCGATGCGACCGTCGATGACCTCGCCGAAGACACCGTGACCCGGGATGAAGACGCGATGGATTTCGAAGACCGCGTGTTCCATGAGGATGACCCGGTGGTGGGCCTGGACGAGGAACCGTCCCCAGAGCGCGAGGAGGGGGACGACCCCGAAGCGGGGCAGACGGCACCTCGCTGAGTCCCCGCGGTCCTGCTCAGGGCCGCAGCAGCTCCAGCAATCGCGCCACATCCGCGACGTCGAGCTGACCGGGCGCGGATGCCTCCCCCACCTGGGCGAACGTCGCGGCGGAGCCGAAGGTCTCCGCAGCCGCGCGGCTGACCGCTCCGAGCGTCCCCATGGAGATCGCGATGTGGGGGCCCTCCCCGTCGGCGGCGATCTCACTGCTTGCGGCGAGCAGGGTCAGCACCTCTTCCGGGCTGCGCGGCGTCACCGCGATCTTCGGGATGTCCGCGCCGCGACGCCGCTGCTCCCGCAGGATCCGCGTGATCTCTCCGAGGGGCGGGGTGGCGTGGAAGTCATGGAAGGAGCCGACGACGGGGATGTGCCGTGCATGCGCTGCCGCGGTCACCTGCGCAACCGTCTCGGCGCCGCGGGCCATCTCGATATCGACCAGATCCACGAGGGGCTCATCCTGCGCCGTGCTGGCCTCAATGAGAGCGCACAGCAGCGCGGCAAGCTCACCGTCGGGCAACTCCCGCTGCCCGCCTTCCGCGGCGGTGCGCACCGTGACCAGCAGCGCCCGCTCCTCCCCCATCTGTGCGCGCAGCTGCGGCAGCATCGCGAGCACCCGTTCTCGATGCTCCGCAGCGTCGGCCTGCGGTGCGAAGCAGTCCACCCGCCATTCCAGGATCCGCGCGGGGCTCGCACAAGTGGCAATAGCCTGCGCGCGCAGCGCGTCGTCGTCGGCTCCCACCAACGGGACGATGATCTTAGGGCGCCCGGCACCGAGCTCGAGACCGCGGACGCTCACGGCTGTGTTCCTGCGGTCCGCGGCGGTGGGCACAGCCGCTGTGGGAGTGGAACGGGCGGTCATAGCGCTCCGATCAGTCCGCGGTGACCGCGGCATAGGCGGCCAGCAGCAGCGCCGGATCCGGTCCCTCGAGCCGCGTGACGGCGCCGATGCGGTCCAGCACCACGAAGCGCAGCAGTCCGGCGCGTGTTTTCTTGTCCCGCTTCATGGCGTCCTCGAGCTTGGGCCACTGGCGATCCCGATACGTGGTGGGCAGCCCGAGGGAGGTGAGGACCGCCCGGTGCCGGTCCACCTCCGTCTCGGAGAGCTTTCCGGCCAGGTGGGACAGCTCCGCGGCGAACATCATGCCCACCGCGACGGCGGCGCCGTGACGCCACTGGTAGCGCTCATTGCGCTCGATCGCGTGCGCGAGGGTGTGGCCGTAGTTGAGGATCTCGCGCTGCCCCGACTCCTTGAGATCCGCGGAGACCACCTCGGCCTTTACACGGATCGCCCGCTCGATCACCTCGTGGAACGCAGCGCTGGTGACGTCCAGGACGGCTGTCGGGTCCTCCTCGACAAGCTCGAGAATCCGCTCATCGGCGATGAAACCGGTCTTGACCGCCTCGGCGAGGCCCGCCGCGATGTCGTTCCCGCCGAGCCCGGCGAGGACGTCGAGATCCGCGAGAACCGCGATCGGCGGGTGGAAAGCACCCACCAGGTTCTTGCCCTCGGCCGTGTTGATGCCGGTCTTCCCACCCACCGCGGCATCGACCATCGCCGCCACGGTGGTGGGGATCTGCAGCACGTCCACGCCGCGCAGCCAGGTCGCCGCGACGAAACCGGCCAGGTCCGTGGCGGCGCCGCCGCCGAGGCCCACGACGAGATCCTGCCGGCCCAGGCCCGCCTGGCCGCAGACACCCCACAGGAACCCGGCGACCTGCGCGGTCTTGGCTTCCTCTCCATCGGGCACCTCGGCGGCGAAGGCCTCCCGGCCGGTGTCCGCGATCGCGGCGCGCACCTGCTCGGCGACGTCCCGCAGGCTCGGCTGGTGGATGATCAGGATCTTGCGGGCGCGATCGGGAATGGCTGCAGGCACCTGGCCCAGCAGGCCGCGGCCCACCTGCACGTCATAGCCGCCGGTGGGGGTGGTCACGGGGATGGTGGTGATGCTCACGATGTCTCCTCCTCGTGGCTGGGCGTGATGCGAGGCCCGGTCGTGGGGTCGCTGTTGGGCTCGGGGCGGTGGTCGGCACTGTGCTTTTGAGCGGGTGCGGTGCTGCGGCCCATGGTCTCGATGATCGCCCGGGCCACGGCGGAGGCCGCGCCGTGGCCGGCATCGACCCGCCAGCGGGCCAGCTTTCGGTGCACGGGGTCGCGCTGGGCAGCGAGCTCGCGCCAGCGGGCCATGGGATCGGGGCCGGTCAGCATGGGGCGGCCGCGGCCGTGACCGATCCGCCGGCGGGCAGTGCGCTCGTCGACGTCGAGCCACACCACGGGGTGTCCGGCCAGCAGTGTCTGGGAGCGCGGGTCCATGGCCGCTCCCCCGCCGAGGGCGAGCACCCCGGGGCATTCCTGCAGTGCACGCTCCAAGGCAGCATGCTCGATCTCTCGGAAGGCCTGCTCTCCATCGACCGCGAAGATCTCGGGGATGCGCCGGCCCTGCTGCTGTTCGATGAGATGGTCGAGGTCCGTGAAGGGGATCTGGAGGCGGCGGGAGAGCTCCCGGCCCACGCTCGTCTTCCCTGCTCCCATGAGCCCCAGCAGGATGATCTGGGGGCCGTTCACGAGGCGGGCGCTTCGCCGGGGCCGACGATGCGGCGCTGGCGCTGGACGGTCGCGGCGAGGTGCTCGCGGATCTCGGCGACGCTGTCACCGCCGGTCTTCTCCAGCAGCGCGTCAGCCAGGGTCAGGGCCACGACAGCCTCGGCGATCACAGCAGCGGGAGCCACGGCGCAGGTGTCCGAGCGCTGGTGGTTGGCGCTCGCCTGCTCACCGGTGGCGACGTCGATGGTGCGCAGGGCGCGCGGCACGGTGGAGATCGGCTTCAAGGCGCCGCGCACGCGGATCACCTGCCCGTTGCTGATGCCGCCTTCGATGCCCCCGGCTCGGTTGGCTGCGCGGGCAGTGCCGAGCTCCGCGGCCGGATCGGCAAGGATCTCATCGTGCGCCACAGAGCCGCGTCGAGCCGCGGTCGCGAAACCGTCGCCGATCTCCACGCCCTTCATCGCCTGGATCGACATGATCGCCTGGGCGAGACGGCCGTCCAGGCGCCGGTCCCACTGCGTGTGGGATCCCAGGCCCACGGGCACCCCGTACGCGAGGACCTCGACCACGCCGCCGAGGGTGTCGCCGTCGGCTTTCGCCGCGTCGACCTCCTGCACCATGGCCGGGGAGGTGGCGGCATCGAAGCACCGCAGCGGGTCCTCATCCAGGCGCGGAGCATCATCCGGGGTGGGCAGCGCAGCATCCTCCGGCACCCGCACCGCGCCGACGGACAGGGTGTGGGAGACCAGGCGAATCCCAGCGGCCTGCTCGAGCAGGGCGGCGGCGATGCGTCCGGCGACCACGCGAGCGGCGGTCTCGCGGGCGCTCGCCCGCTCCAGCACGGGGCGTGCCTCGGTGAGGTCGTACTTCAGCATCCCGGCGAGGTCCGCATGGCCGGGGCGCGGGCGGGTCAGCGGGCGGTTACGGGCGATCTCCCGCTCATCCCCGGTACCGGCGTCGATCAGCAGGTCCTCCGGCGGCACCGGATCGGCGCTCATGACCTTCTCCCATTTGGGCCACTCCGAGTTCGCGATCTCAATGGCGAGGGGGGAGCCGATGGTCCTGCCGTGGCGCAGGCCGCCGTGGATGCTGATGACGTCCTGCTCGAACTTCTGGCGGCTGCCGCGGCCATGCCCCAGGCGCCGACGGGCGAGGGCCTGTCGAAGGTCCTCGCTGGTCAGCTCGATGCCGGAGGGGACGCCGTCGAGCAGAGAGATGAGGGAGGGGCCGTGGGATTCCCCGGCCGTGAGCCAGCGCAACATGCCCCCGATCCTCTCACGCTCCCGCCCTGGCCTGCGGCCCCGTCCCGCACCCCGAGCCCTGCGCCACGTGACCAGTGCCCGCAGCGAGGGGCGCCCCAGACAGCGCTGCAGGCGCCCCCAGACAGCGCTGCGGCCCGGCCCCTCGGTGGGGGCCGGGCCGCAGCGGGATGCTCAGGGAGCGATCAGTCGGCGCTCAGATCAGTTGCCGGTGAGCTTGGCGCGCAGGGCCGCCAGCGCCTCATCAGAGGCCAGGGTGCCCTCATCCGAGGAGCTCGACTGGTAGGAGGCCTGCGTGGGCGTGGACTGGCCACCACCGGCCGGGGACGGAGCGTTCGCGGACTCCTCGTCGGCCTTGATGGCCTCGGCGACCTGGGCCTTGTGAGCGGTCCAGCGCTCGTAGGCGGCCGCGTACTGGGCCTCCCACTCCTCGCGCTGCGCCTCGTAGCCCTCGAGCCACTCGTTGCTCTCCGGGTCGAAGCCCTCGGGGTACTTGTACTCGCCGTTGGCGTCGTACTCCGCGGCCATGCCGTACAGGGCCGGATCGAAGGTGGTGTCGTCGCCCTCGGGGTCCACGCCCTCGTTCGCCTGCTTGAGCGACAGAGAGATGCGGCGACGCTCGAGGTCGATGTCGATGACCTTGACGAACACGTCCTGATCCACGGTGACGACCTGCTCGGGCAGATCCACGTGGCGCTGGGCCAGCTCGGAGATGTGCACCAGGCCCTCGATGCCGTCCTCGACGCGCACGAACGCACCGAAGGGCACGAGCTTGGTGACCTTGCCCGGGACGACCTCGCCGATGGCGTGGGTGCGGGCGAACAGCTGCCAGGGGTCCTCCTGGGTGGCCTTCAGCGACAGGGACACGCGCTCGCGGTCCATGTCGACGTCGAGCACCTCGACGCTGACCGGCTGGCCCACCTCGACAACCTCGGACGGGTGGTCGATGTGCTTCCAGGACAGCTCGGAGACGTGCACCAGGCCGTCGACGCCGCCGAGGTCCACGAAGGCACCGAAGTTGACGATCGAGGAGACGACGCCGTCGCGCTTCTGGCCCTTCTGCAGGGTCTGCAGGAAGTCGGAGCGGACCGCGGACTGGGTCTCCTCCAGGTAGGCGCGGCGGGAGAGGACCACGTTGTTGCGGTTCTTGTCCAGCTCGATGATCTTGGCCTCGATCTCCTGGCCCACGTAGGGCTGCAGGTCGCGCACGCGGCGCATCTCCACCAGGGAGGCGGGGAGGAAGCCGCGCAGGCCGATGTCCACGATGAGGCCGCCCTTGACGACCTCGATGACGCGACCGGTGACGACGCCGTCGTCTTCCTTGATCTGCTCGATCGAGCCCCAGGCGCGCTCGTACTGGGCGCGCTTCTTGGACAGGATCAGGCGGCCTTCCTTGTCCTCCTTCTGGAGGACCAGGGCCTCGATCTCGTCGCCGACCTCGACCACCTCACCGGGGTCGACGTCGTGCTTGATGGACAGCTCGCGCGAGGGGATGACGCCCTCGGTCTTGTAGCCGATGTCCAGGAGGACCTCGTCGTGATCGACCTTCACCACGGTGCCCTCGACGATGTCGCCATCGTTGAAGTACTTGATGGTGGCATCGATGGCGGCCATGAGATCGTCGGCGCCGCCGATGTCGTTGATGGCGATCTGGGGGGTCGTGGTGTCGGTCATGTAGGTAAGGACTCCGTCGGGACAGGAAATGAGTAGGGTCAATGGACGTGCAGGCCCGGAGGGCCGACCGGCGCCAGGGCGCACGGGGGCGCACTCGCAACAGGCCGTTGGTCAGCCTACCAGGGGTGCCCTGCCCATGCGAGGCCTCGGGGCCGATGGGGACGACGCCGCGGTGTGAGATCCGTCCCGGTCGCGGGCCCTAGGCCGCTGCGCCCTCGAATCAGCCTGATCAGGCCGAGCCCACGCGGGTTGCGGACTCCATGATCGCGGGGACCCAGATGGCATGGGCTCAGTGCCGCAGCGACGTCATGGCTCAGGGCCTACAGGTTTCAGTGCGCTTGCCTCAGTGCGCGGCCTCGAGCCAGCTGCGACCCACCCCCACGCCCACCTCGAGCGGAACCCGCAGCTCGTACGCCGAGCCCATCGACTCCTCGACGATCTTCCGCACCTGATCCAGCTCCCCGGGAGCCACCTCGAGCACGAGCTCGTCATGGACCTGCAGCAGCATGCGGCTGCTCAGCTCGGCCTCGCGCAGACGCTGCTCTACGGCGAGCATCGCGAGTTTGATGATGTCGGCGGCGCTGCCCTGGATCGGGGAGTTCAGCGCGACCCGCTCGGCATTCTCGCGGCGCTGCCGGTTGTCGCTGGTGAGGTCCGGCAGGTAGCGGCGCCGCCCCAGGATCGTCTCGGTGTAGCCCGTGGAGCGGGCACGCTCGACCGATTCGTGCAGGTAGTCGCGCACCCCGCCGAAGCGCTCGAAGTAGCCGTCGCGCAGCCGCGTGGCCTCCGCCCGGGAGATGCGCAGCTGGCGGGAGAGCCCGAAGGCGCTCAGCCCGTAGGCGAGGCCGTAGGAGACCGCTTTGGTCTTCGACCGCATCGCCGGGTCGACCGCATCGGGGCTGACGTCGAACACACGCGAGGCCACAAAGTTGTGGAGGTCCTCGCCGGAGCGGAAGGCCTCGATGAGCCCCTCGTCCTGGGACAGGTGCGCCATGATGCGCATCTCGATTTGGGAATAGTCGGCGGTGAGCAGCGACTCATAGCCCCGGCCGGCCACGAACACGCCGCGGATCCGGCGGCCCTCCTCGGTGCGCACCGGGATGTTCTGGAGGTTCGGGTCGGTGGAGGCCAGACGCCCGGTGGCGGCGGCGGTCTGCTGGAAGGTGGTGTGCACCCGCGAGGTCTCATCGACCACCTTGTCGAGGCCCACGAGGTACCCGGTGAGCTTGCTCATCTCCCGGAAGCGCAGCAGCCAGGCGAGGAAGCGGTGCCCGGCGCTCTCCGGCTCGAGGGTCTCCATCAGGTCGGTCAGCGACTCCGCATCCGTGGAGTGACCGGAGGAGATCTTGCGGGTGGTGGGCAGGCGCAGGGTCTCGAACAGCACCACCTGCAGCTGCTTGGGGGACGCGAGGTTGACCTCCTCCCCCACGATCTCACCGGCCTCGCGGCGGGCCTGCGCGACGAACCCCTCGAACTCCTCACGCAGTGCCGCGAGCGCTTGGGTGTCGATCGCGATGCCGCGCTCGTGCATCGTCTCGAGCACCCTCTGCAGGGGCCGCTCGAGGTCATCGAGCAGTTCGCGCGCCCAGGCCGCGTCGCCGAGCTGCGCATCGAGCGCCGCGGCGGCCGGGTGCAGGGCGGCGGAGGACTGGGCGAGCCGGGCCCCAGCCCGGTCGATGTGCTCGGCGCGCTGCTCAGCGGTCTCCTTCTTGAGGGTGGTGGCGGCCGGCTTGCGAGGGCGCGGCTCGAAGCTCGCCCCTCCCAGGTCTGTACCGATCGCCTCGGCGTCGTAGCTGCGCGCCCCGGGGCGCAGTACAAAAGCTTCGAGCGCCAGATCGCGCAGGGGCGCCTCGGGATCCAGCGGGTAGCCGTTCTCCTGCAGCCACTGCCGCACGGCAGGGACATCGGCCATGAGCAGCTGGGGTGCAGCGGCCAGGGCGTCCGCGAGAGCGGTCGAGGTGTCGGAGTCCAGCTCAGCCAGCGCCACCCAGCCGCGGGCGGTCTCACTCGCCAGCCCCAGCAGGGGGCCGCCGCGCACATCGTCCGCACCGTCGACGGCGAGCACGCCACCCCCGTCGAGCAGCTGCGCGAGCTCTTCCGCGCCGGTGACCTGGAGGACCTCGGCCTCCTGCGCGAGGGTCTCCTGCTCGGCCTCGGCGAGGCTCTCGCCCAGCAGGGCGGCCGGCAGGTCGCGGCGGATCGTATCGCCGAAGGCGAGGTCGTCGAAGACCTCGAGCACGCGGGTGCGGTCGCCGTGCCCCAGCTCGTAATACGCGGGATCAGTGGGCAGGTCGAGGTCCGTCACCGCGGCGTTCATCTGCCGGTTCCGGCGCACGGCCTCGAGGTTGTCCCGCAGGGACTGGCCGGCCTTGCCGCGGATCTCGTCGGCGCTCTCGAGCAGGGTCTCCAGGTCGCCGTGCTGGGTGAGCCATTTCGCGGCCGTCTTGGGGCCCACCCCGGGCACGCCAGGGAGGTTGTCGGCGCTCTCCCCCACCAGGGCGGCGAGCTCCGGGTACTGCTCCGGCGGGACGCCGTACTTCTCCTGGATCGCGGCGGGGTCCATGCGGCGCATCTCGGTGACGCCCTTGACGGGCTGCAGGAGGGTGACCTGCTGGCCCACCAGCTGAATGGCATCACGGTCGGAGGAGACGATGAAGGTCTCGTGGCCGTCGCCCTCCGCGCGGGTGGCGAGGGTGGCGATGATGTCGTCGGCCTCGTAGTCCTCGTAGGTCAGCCAGCGCACCCCGAGGGCGTCCAGGACCTTCTGGATCAGGTCGATCTGGCCGTGGAAGGCCTCGGGGGTCTCCTCGCGCCCGCCTTTGTACTGGTCGTAGATGCGGTCGCGGAAGGTCCCGCCCGGCAGGTCGAAGGCGACCGCGAGGTGGGTGGGCCGCACGGAGGCCACCACGTTGATGATCATGCGGGTGAAGCCGTACACCGCGTTGGTGGCCTGGCCACGGCCGTCGCTGAACCCGTCGGCGGGCAGCGCGAAGAAGGCGCGGAAGGCCATCGCATGGCCGTCGATCAGCAGCAGGCGCATCTCATCGGGGTCGCTCGCAGTCATGCTGGCCATCCTCCCATGCCCGGTGCGCGGCGCAGGGGTCCGACGGGGCATGAGATCCTGCCGGCATGCCGAACTCCGATGCCCACCACGCTTCCTCCAGCAACCCCGCAGACGCCACCGAGGCCACCGCTGCTGCCCCCGATGCGCCGACGACCGGCGCCGCTGCCGCGCCCCACCGCACCACGGGAGCCGCTGCCGCGGCGAGCCCGGAAGAGCTCACGGCGCTGCAGGCGCAGTGGGCGCCGCTGCTCGAGGACACCCTGGTGGAGCGCTGCGGAATGCAGGTGCTGTCCCTCGGGGCCGATGGGGGCGTGATGACGATGCCGGTGGCAGGGAACACGCAGCCGGCCGGGCTGCTGCACGGTGGGGCGACGATCGCACTGGCCGAGACCGTCGCCTCGCTCGCCGCGACCCTGCACGCCCGCGCGGTCCACGGTGAGGGTGCCCATGCCGTCGGCACCTCCGTCTCGGCGCTGCATCATCGCTCGGCCCGCCAGGGCGAGGTGCGCGCCACCTGCACGGCACGGCAGCTGGGCGGAAAGGTCGCCTCCTACCTCGTGGATGTGCACGATGAGGCGGGGGTGCTGATCAGCACGGTGACGGTCTCGACGATGCTGCTCGCCCCGCGCTGAGCCGGTCAGGCGCCGGGATCCTCGAATCCCGTGGCGTTGCCCGGCGCGAGGACGTTCGCCTCGGTCCAGCTGTACTCGCGCAGCTCACCGGTGCGGATATCGGCCTGCGGGCCCAGCTCCACGGCCCCCATCCGCCCGTTGTAGGCGATGGTGGTGCGGTCCTTGCCGGACAGGCCCTGGCGCAGGTGGCTGCGGCACATCTCGTAATCCGTGCATTTCTCACTGCCGGTGAGGATGGCCGGCAGGCCCGCTGCGATCGCCGTGCCCTCCACGGACAGCGCATGCTGCGCGGCCAGACAGATCATCATCACGGCGTCATAGCCGTGCTGGGAGTAGCCGTAGCCGGTGCGCAGGAACTCCCTGCTCTGGCGCAGCATCATGTTCTCGTGGTCGGCGGTCAGCGCCGCCCCCGGCTCGAAGGCGGTTGCCTTGGTCAGACACTCCGGGGCGAGGTCCTTCGCGATCGGCTCGCGGGAGAAGTCGATCACAGAGCCCGGGGACAGGCGCGTGGGGATCTCGATCTTCGGGCGCTGCCCCTCATCGAGAGTGGCCTTGTACAGGGCGGAGAGGAACGGCGCAGCCTCGGCCCCGCCGTTGAGCACCAGCAGCGCCGGCGGCTTCTTGAGCACCTTCTTGACCCGCGCACCCACGTCGCCGAAATCGCCGGGGGCGTAGAACTGCTCGGAGACGAGCTTGCCGTTGTTGGGCTGCAGCCGCTGCTGCAGCTCATAGGCGAGGCTGCGGCCCTGGGCGGTGTCCTCGGAGATCAGCGCGACATGCCCGGCGGTCCCCCCGCGGTCACCACCGCCGTCCAGCGCCATCTCCGCGTACCACGCGGCGAGGGTGCGCTCATTGGGAGACAGGCGCACCAGGAGGTTCGCGGTCTGCACCTCGGCGTCACGCACCGTCATCCCGGAGCTCATGAGATCCACGACGGCCATGCCCCGCTCGACGAAGGTGGGCATCGCGCCGATCAGTGATTCTTCGTCGATGCTCGTGATGACGACGGTCGCGCCCCGGTCGGCGAGGTCCTCGATGATCGGGGCGAGATCCTGCCCGGGCTCGGTCATCACCTCGCGGCCCAGGATCGAGATCTCGTTGCCGAACAGCCCCTTCCAGCGGGAGTTGACGTCGATGCGGGCCTCGTCGATCGCGATGCGGATGGCGTCCTCGGCCTTGCCCATCCGGCCATAGCTCGCGCCGATCTGGCCGATCACCAAGGTGGCGTCCGGCTCCTCGAGTTTCGTCGGCTCCGGTGCGGTGGTGGTCGTCCGACGGCGACCGCCGCGGCCGCGCACCGGCATGTTCCCGCAGGCGCTCAACAGTCCAGCACCCAGCACACCGACGCCGAGCGAGCGCACGAGGTCACGTCGCCTGACCGTCATCCGCTCTCCCCTCCCCGCCCGCCGCAGGTCTCCGCTCGGAGCCGCGATGCGCCGTACGTCCTCAGTCCTTGGTCTGCCCCAGCTGGTCGATCACCGCATCGGCGACCTCACGCATGGTCAGACGGCGGTCCATCGACGTCTTCTGGATCCACCGGAAGGCCTCGGGTTCGGTCAGCCCCATGTTGGTCTGCAGCAGGCCCTTGGCGCGGTCCACCCGCTTACGGGTCTCGAAGCGCTCACCGAGATCCTGGATCTCGGCCTCCAGCTGGGTGATCTGCTGGTAGCGGGAGATCGCGATCTCCACCGCGGGCAGCAGGTCGGCGGGGGTGAAGGGCTTGACCACGTAGGCCATCGCACCGGCATCGCGGGCGCGTTCGACCAGCTCGGCCTGCGAGAAGGCGGTGAGCATGACCACCGGGGCGAGGTTCTCCTCGCCGATCCGCTCGGCGGCGGTGACCCCGTCGGCCTGCGGCATCTTCACGTCCATCACCACGACATCGGGACGCAGCTCCCGGGTCTTGGCCACGGCGCTCTCCCCGTCGCCGACCGCGGCGACGACCTCGTAGCCGGCCTCGGTGAGGGTCTCGACGATGTCCATGCGGATCAGGCTCTCGTCCTCCGCGACCACGGCGGTGCGGTGGACGGGCGCCTCGGAGACAGCCTCGGGGGCGTCCTCGGGGGCAGCGGAGTCGTCGGGAAGGGGTGCGGTGTTGTCGGTCATGTCGCCCTGTACGTCATAGGGGTCCGGTCGCAGGTGCCGGGCACCCGCGGCGAGGACCATACGGTCATCAGCGGTATCCTAGTCCAGCCCACCGTGGTGGGCTGGCCGGGTTGGCGGAATGGTAGACGCGGCGCACTCAAAATGCGCTGTCCGCGAGGGCGTGCGGGTTCGAGTCCCGCACCCGGCACCGCTCCCTCCGGGGAAGACGGCGCCTCGCCCCCATCCCGGGGGCGAGGCGCCGTCGTCTGTGCGCCTGCGCGAGTCGTCTGTGCGCCTGCGCGATCAGCCCTGCGGGCCCGAGGCGATGGAGTCGGCCTCCATGCGCGCGGACTCGGTGCCGTCGAGGTCACCGATGCGGTGCACGCGCAGCGAGTTGGTGGAGCCGTGGACACCGGGGGGCGAACCGGCCGCGATCACCACGAGGTCGTTCTTCTGCAGGCCCTTGTGCTCGCGTAGCAGCTCGTCGACCACGCGGACCATCGCGTCGGTGTCCTTCTGCATGGGCACCAGGTGCGCCTCGATGCCCCAGGTGAGGCCGAGCTGGCGGGCGACCTCGGGGTACGGGGTCATCGCCAGCAGCGGGATGGTAGGGCGCAGGCGGGCCAGCCGGCGCGCGGTGTCCCCGGACTCGGTGAAGGTCACGAGGTACTGGGCGGAGAGCTGGTCGCCGATCTCGGCCGCCGCGCGGGTGATAGCACCGCCGCGGGTATGCGGAATGGTGCCCAGCGGCAGGATGCGATCCGCACCGTTCTCCTCGGTGTTGGTGACGATGCGGGCCATGGTGCGCACGGCCTCGAAGGGGTAGGAGCCCACGCTCGTCTCGCCGGAGAGCATGACCGCATCGGCGCCGTCGAGAATCGCGTTGGCGCAGTCCGAGGCCTCCGCACGGGTGGGGCGCGGGTTGGTGATCATCGACTCGAGCACCTGGGTGGCGACGATGACGGGCTTGGCGTTGCGGCGGGCCAGTTCGATGGCGCGCTTCTGCACCAGCGGCACCTGCTCGAGCGGCAGCTCCACACCGAGGTCGCCGCGAGCGACCATGATGCCGTCGAACGCGCCGACGATGGAGCGCAGAGCACGCACGGCCTGCGGCTTCTCGATCTTCGCGATGACGGGGACGCGGCGGCCCTCCTCATGCATGATGCGCAGCACGTCGTCCATGTCGTGGGCGTCGCGCACGAAGGACAGGGCCACGAGGTCGCAGCCCAGACCCAGGCCGAAGCGGAGGTCCTCGATGTCCTTCTCGCTCATGGCGGGCACGGACACCGCCACGCCCGGCAGGTTGATGCCCTTGTTGTCGGAGACGGGGCCGGGCACCTCGACGACGGTGGTGACCTCGGTCTCGGAGACGTCGGTGACGCGGACCGAGACCTTGCCGTCATCGATCAGGAGCACGTCGCCCGGGCGGCAGTCGCCCGGCAGGCCCTTGAACGTCGTGGAGACGCGCTCGCGGGTGCCCTCGATGTCCTCAGTGGTGATGACGAAGGTCTCGCCGATCTCGAGGTCGTGGGGACCGTCGGCGAACTTGCCCAGGCGGATCTTGGGGCCCTGCAGGTCCACGAGGACAGCCACGTTGCGGCCCAGATCCTCGGCGGCACGACGGATGTTCTCGTACACCGCGGCGTGATCCTCATGGGTGCCGTGGCTGAAGTTCATCCGGGCCACGTTCATGCCGGCCTCGATCAGTGTGCGGATCTGCTCGTAGGTGTTGGTCGCCGGTCCGAGCGTGCAGACGATCTTCGCTTTGCGCATGTCAACCCATCTGTTGTTCCGAAGGCGGGTCGCAGGGCCTCGGCGCCGCGTCGATGCGCGGCCTGCTGCGGGCCCCGCGACATCGCGTGTGCTGCCCCCTAGTGTTTCACACCGAGACGGGTATCTCACCGGGACCCACGGGACGGCACGGCGCAGTGGTCCCAGCAGGCGGTTGGCCCATCAGGTGGTGAGCTCTCCGCGGGCTCAGCGGACCTCAGGTGTCGGAGGTGGGCGGCGCAGGGTCTGTGGGCGGGGTCCCGGACTTCTCGACCTCGTCGTCGGGGCCGTTGCCCGCGGTGTGGGCGGGCAGCGTGAAGGAGCCGTCGGCCGCGCGGACCTCTCCCCCACGGCGTGCGCCGCGCCGGGTCAGCGCCACCACGATCGCGACGCCCACGAGGGCCATGACGATCGCGACCAGCGTGTGGATGCGCAGCGGTCCGACCATGAGCACGGGCTCGGAACGGATCGCGTCGATCCCCGCGCGGCCGGTCGAATACAGCGCCACGTACAGCCAGAACACACGGCCGCCGCCCAGGCGGAAGCGGCGCTCCAGAAGCAACAGCACAGCGAGGGCCGCGAGGTTCCACAGCTGCTCGTACAGGAAGGTGGGATGGTAGGTGCCCGGGGTGCAGCCGCCGATGGTCACGCCGTTGGTTACGCACGTGACGTCCCAGGCCCACCAGGCATCCAAGGGCGGGCCGTACAGCTCTTGGTTGAACCAGTTGCCGAAGCGGCCGATCACCTGGGCGATCAGCAGGGTGGGGGCGATGGTGTCCGCAAGCGCGGTGAAGGACACGCCCTTGATGCGCGCCATGATCCACACCGCGAGGGCACCACCGGCGACGGCGCCGTAGATCGCGAGGCCTCCCTGCCAGATGTACAGGGCGGACAGCGGGTCGCCGTCGGGTCCGAAGAACGGGGCGGGGCTGGTCAGGACATGCCAGATGCGGGCCCCGATGATCCCGGCGATCACAGCGGCGAAGACGATGTCGAACATCGTGTCACCGTCGCCGCCGCGGCGCTCCCAGCGTTTTGTGGCCCACCACAGGGCCACCCCGATGCCGGTGAGGATGCACAGGGCATAGAAGTGGATCGTGAGCGGTCCGAGGGAGAGCGCGGAGATCGAAGGACTGGGGATCATGCGCGCGCTCCTTGCTTCGCCGGTGCCATCAGGGGGGTCATCGCTGCCGTGTCCGCTCAGGCGCGGGCGCGCTCGACGCCGGAACGCAGATCCTGCGCGACCGCGGCGAGGGCGCTGCGGGCTCCGGCGGGATCGTGAGCGTGCTCCAGCAGGGTGCGCACGAAGGCGGAGCCGACGATCACTCCGTCAGCGTAGGCGCCGACCTGCGCGGCCTGCTCACCGTTCGAGACACCGAGACCCACGCAGACGTTGCGGGCTCCGGCCTCGCGGGTGCGGGCGACAAGGCCCTCGGTGGCCGCGGAGACGCTCGCGCGGGTGCCGGTTACGCCCATCGTGCTGGCGGCGTAGACGAAGCCGGTGGTGTGGGAGACGACGTGCACGAGGCGATCGCGCGGTGAGCTGGGGGCGACCAGGAAGATGCGGTCCACCTGGTGCTGTTCGCTCGCGGCGATCCACTCCCCCGCCTCATCGGGGATGAGATCCGGGGTGATGACGCCCGCACCGCCGGCGGCGGCGAGGTCGCGGGCGAAGGCCTGAGGGCCATAGGCGAGCACGGGGTTCCAGTAGCTCATGACGGCGATCGCGGCGCCGCGTCCGGCGAGGGCCTTGACGGCCTGCAGGACCTGGCCGGTGCGGGTGCCGCCCGCGAGCGCTGCCGCGGCGGCTTCCTGGATGACGGGACCGTCCATGACGGGATCGGAGTAGGGAAGGCCCAGCTCGATCATGTCGGCGCCGTGGTCGATGAGGGTCTTCGCGGCGTCGATCGACCCCTCGAGGTCCGGGTAGCCGACGGGCAGGTAGGCGATCAGGGCGGCGCGGTTCTCGCCGCGAGCGCGCTCGAGCACCTCTCCGGTGCGCAGGCGGGCGGTCTCGGCGGCGCTGGCGGGGCTCATCGCGTCTCCTCGGGGGTCGGGGTGCCGGTGGTGCGGGCGGCCTCCCGCAGGGCGGCGAGGTCACCGCGGGCGGGGTCATCGCCGACGAGGCCGAACCAGCGTGAGGCGGTGTCCACGTCCTTGTCGCCGCGCCCGGAGAGGCTCACGAGGATGATGGCGTCCTCCCCGAGCTCGCGGCCGAGCTCGAGAGCCCCGGCCAGGGCGTGCGCGGACTCGATCGCGGGCATGATGCCCTCGGTCATGGACAGCAGCGCGAAGGCGTCCATGGCGGGGCCGTCGTCGATCGCCCGGTACTCGGCGCGGCCGGTGTCGGCCAGCCACGCATGCTCGGGGCCGACGCTGGGGTAGTCCAGGCCCGCGGAGACGGAATGGGATTCGATGGTCTGTCCGTCCTGGTCCTGCATGACGAAGCTGCGAGCGCCGTGCAGCACGCCGGGGGATCCGCCGGTGATGGTGGCGCTGTGGCGGCCGCTGGCGATGCCGTCTCCCCCGGCCTCGCAGCCCAGCAGCCGCACCTCGGCGTCATCGAGGAAGGCGTGGAAGATGCCCATCGCGTTGGAGCCCCCGCCCACGCACGCCACCACGGCATCCGGCAGGCGGCCGGTGCGCTCGAGGGTCTGGGCGCGAGCCTCTTCGCCGATGATGCGGTGGAAGTCGCGGACCATCTGCGGGAACGGATGCGGTCCGGCGACGGTGCCCAGCAGGTAGTGGGTGGTCTCGACGTTCGCAACCCAGTCGCGGAACGCCTCGTTGATGGCGTCCTTGAGGGTGCGCGAGCCCTGCGTCACAGGCACCACCTCGGCACCCAGCAGGCGCATGCGCGCCACGTTGAGGGCCTGCCGCTGGGTGTCCTCCTCGCCCATGTACACGGTGCAGTCCAGGCCCAGCAGAGCGGCGGCGGTCGCGGTCGCGACACCGTGCTGGCCGGCCCCGGTCTCAGCGATCAGGCGGGTCTTGCCCATGCGCTGAGTGAGCAGGGCCTGGCCCAGGACATTGTTGATCTTGTGGGAGCCGGTGTGGTTGAGGTCCTCGCGCTTGAGCAGCACGCGGGCGCCGCCGGCCAGGCGGGAGAAACGCGGGACGTCGGTGAGCAGGGAGGGACGGCCGGTGTACTCGCGGGCCAGGGTGCGCAGCTGGGCGGTGAACTCGGGGTCCACCACGGCCTTCTCGTACACCTCGGTGAGCTCATCGAGGGCCGGCACGAGTGCCTCGGGCAGGAAGCGTCCGCCGAAGTCACCGAAGTAGGGCCCGGTGTGGGCGCGCTCATGCGCGGGCTCCTTCCTGCGAGGCGCGGCCGCGGCGGGGGACGGTGCGGAAAGCACGGACCGCGGCGGCGGGGTCACCGGAGGTCACGAGGGCTTCGCCCACCAGGACGGCGTCAGCGCCGGCCGCGGCGTAGGACTGAACGTCGGTGATGTCCGCGACGGCGGATTCGCCGATCGCGAGGGGACCGGCGGGGATGCGGGCCAGCAGTCCCGCTGCGCGGTCCAGGTCCACCGTGAGGTCCTTGAGGTTGCGGGCGTTCACGCCCACGATCGCGGGATCGAGGGCGAGAGCCCGTTCGAGCTCCTCCTCGGTGTGGGTCTCCACCAGGGCATGCATCCCCAGCTCCCGGGTGAGGGCGAACAGCTCGCGCAGCAGCGGATCTTCGAGGGCCGCGACGATCAGCAGCACGAGGTCGGCGCCGTGGGCGCGGGCCTCATGCACCTGGTAGGGCTCGACGACGAAGTCCTTGCGCAGCACAGGCACGTCAACGCGCGAGCGCACGGCGTCGAGGTCGGCGAGGGTGCCGCGGAAGCGCCGCTGCTCGGTCAGGACGCTGATGGCGCTCGCGCCGGCATCGGCGTAGGTGGCGGCCAGCTGGGCGGGCTCGGGGATCTCCGCGAGGGCGCCCTTGGAGGGGCTCGAGCGCTTGACCTCGGCGATCAGTCCCATGGTGCTGCCATCCCCGGCGAGGTGGGCGCGGGCGTCCAGGGCGGGGGCGGCCTCCTGGGCGAGGCGGATGATCTGGGGCTCGTCGATCGTGGCGCGGCGGGCGGCGAGGTCCTCGCGCACTCCGGCGATGATGTCGTCGAGCACGGTTCCGGTGGTTCTCACGCGGTCCTCCTGGGGCGGGCGGATCGAGCGGACGGCGCTGCGGGCTGCGGCGCGTCCTGGCGGTGGTCAGCCGCCGACGTACGAGACCGGGGCGAGGAACCAGAAGGCCGGGAGGTTCCGCGCGATGGTGAAGAGCAGGACGACGCCCAGCAGCACGAGCAGGGTGGTGCGCGAGGGCAGCAGATCCAGGGGGCGGCCCTGGACACGACGGATGGTCCACAGCACGAACCCGGCAGCGACGAGCGGCAGGGCAAGAGTGGTCAGTGCATTGGAGCGCAGCGCCATGAGCAGGTCCCCCGCCAGCACCGCGTGGACGGCGCGGATCGCTCCGCAGCCGGGGCATTCGATGCCCGTGAGGTGGTTGATCAGACACAGGGGCACATGCGTCGTGAAGGGGTTGAATACCGCCTGCACTCCGAGGGCGAGGGCGACTGCCCCGCCGACGATGCCCAGGGGCAAAAGGGCCCGGTGGATGCCTCGCCGCGGCGCGGGCGAGGTCACGGGCGCGCCGTGCTCCGTCCGCGCCGTGAGGGTCACTTGTGCGCGGCTTCGGTCCGAGCAGCTGCCGGGGCGACGGCGGGCTTGCCGTACTCCTTGGGCTGGCCCATACCGGCCCGGGACATGATGATGCCGACGATGATGGACAGCGCGATCAGTCCGGCACCCACCCACAGCAGGAAGCTGAGGTCCGTGCCACCGGCCATGTCGCCGCCGACCATGCCGACGGCGATCACCACGGCACCCAGGACGATCCCGATGTTCATGGTCCAGCCCGCGGCAGTCTTGCCCTCGTTGTGGTGGGGCGGGGGCGGCACGGCGTAGCTCTTCGGCATGGTCCTTCTCCAGTCGGGGGCCCGGTCGGGCCTATTGTGCCATGACGCGCCGGTCAGCGCGCTGTGGGTCCAGGCCCGTCGGTGTCGTCATCGGGGTCGTCCGCGCTGGGGTCCTCTCCGCGGGTGAGGGCATCCCAGGCGGCCGCGGGATCTGTCGCGGGGTCCGCCGCAGCGGGGGCGGTGGTCGCGGCGCGGTACCGGGAGCCGACGGGCCAACGGGATCCGGCCACAAGCACGAGCACGCCCATGCCCGCGAGCGCGAGCGCCGGGATGAGGCAGATCCACGGCCAGGCGGTGGCTGCGGCGGTGGCGTCAGCCCCGAGCACCCCGGTGGCCTGGGCGAGGGCTCCGCGGACGGCCTGCAGCGGGCTGCGCAGGGCGCTGATCGCGGCGACAGCGGAGCCGAGGCCCGTGAGGATGAGCACGGGACCGGTGAGCAAGCGCAGCCAGCGGGAGGACAGGGACGTCGCGAGCGCCGCGGCGAGGCCGGCCAGGGCGAGAGCGAGCACGGCGGGCGCGGCCTCCGTGCCGGAGACCGGGACCTGCTGCACCGTGCCGGCGAGGTCCGGGCCGCTCGCGAGAAACCAGGTGGGGCGGGTGGTGCCGGCCAGCGCCCCGGCGAGCAGCGCGGAGGCGAGCACGGTCAGGCGCCGCGAGGGCAGGCGGGTGGCATGCGGCGTCGCAGCCGCCCCCTCCCCGTATCGCGCGGTCGGCGCCGGGGATCCGGCGGAAACGGACGGTGCAGGCGGCTGCTCGGGAGTGGGATGCGGGGAGCGGGTCATGCCGGGCGCAGGGTGTCGGCGGAGGCCACGGCGCGCAGCGCTGCAGCAGCTTTGGACTGGCTCTCGCGGTGCTCCATGGTGGGGTCGGAGTCGGCGACCACTCCCCCGCCGGCCTGCACATGCGCGGTGCCGTCCTTGATCACCGCGGTGCGGATAGCGATCGCCATGTCCATATCCCCGGCAAAATCGATGTACCCGACGGTGCCGCCGTAGATGCCGCGGCGCACCGGTTCGAGACGGTCGATGATCCGCATCGCCGAGGGTTTCGGGGCTCCGGAGAGGGTGCCGGCCGGGAAGGTTGCGCGCAGCGCGTCATACGCGGTGGCGTCCTCGGTCAGGTGGCCGGTGACGGTGGAGACGATGTGCTGGATGTGGCTGTAGCGCTCGATATGCATGAAGTCGCGCACCACAACAGTGCCGGGCTCGCAGAACTTCTGCAGGTCGTTGCGGGCAAGGTCCACGAGCATGAGGTGCTCGCTGCGCTCCTTGGGGTCGGCCAGGAGCTCGGTCGCGAGCTGCTCGTCCTCGTCCGGGGTGGCGCCGCGGGGGCGGGATCCGGCGATGGGGTGAGTGGTGGCACTGCGGCCGCGGACGGTCACGAGCGCTTCGGGGCTCGCGCCGACCACGTCGATAGCTGTGCCGTCGGCATCCCGGGTGCGCAGCAGATACATGTAGGGGCTGGGGTTCATGCGGCGCAGCACCCGGTAGATGTCCAGCGGATCCGCCGCCGTGGGCAGGGAGAAGCGCTGTGAGGGCACCACCTGGAAGATCTCACCGTCGACGATGTCGCGCACGGCCTCGGCGACTGCGCGCTCGTACTCCAGCTGGCTGGAGCGGCTCTTCGGGGAGACCTCGCTGACCGTGTCATAGGCCATCGCGGCGCCCTCCCGCGGGCCGGTGAGCGTGGCGCGCAGCGCCTCCAGGCGCGCCAGAGCGTCGTCGTAGGCGGCATCCACGCCCTCATCGGTCGCATTCAGATTCAGGGCGTTCGCGACGAGCACGACGGTCGCGTCGTGAGCATCGTGGATGAGAACGTCCTGGGCCAGCAGCAGCGAGAGGTCCGGCAGGCCGATCTCATCGGGCGGGGCGTCCGGCAGCTTCTCCCAGTGCCGCACCGCGTCGTAGGCGATGTAGCCGACGAGCCCGCCGGTGAAGGGCGGCAGGTGGTCCTGGCGCGCTGCCCGGAAGGCGTCGGCGACCGCGGCGAGAGCGTCGACGGGGCTGCCGGAGGTGGGCACACCGGCGGGGGCATCGCCCAGCCAGCAGGCCTCACCGTCGCGGGAGGTGAGGATAGCGCGCGCAGGCGCGCCGATGATCGAGTAGCGGGAGGCTTCGCCCTCTCCGGCGGATTCGAGCAGGAAGGTGCCCTCTGTGCCGCCGGCGGCGGTCAGGCGCCGGTAGAGGGAGATCGGGGTGTCCTCATCGGCCAGCAGGCGCATGCTCACGGGGACGACGCGCTGCGAGGCGGCGAGGGCGCGGAAGGTCTCACGATCCGGAGTGACCACGCCGAGAGCTTCACCGTCACGGCCGGTGACCAGCTCGGGGTAGGCCTCGCGGAGGCGCGGGGAGTCGGACTGTGCGGGAGTGGTCATGCGATGCGCTCCGAAGGGTCCAGGGCGGTGGCCTCGAGGTCGCCGTCCTCGAAGCACGTGGGGGTGCCGCGGTGGCAGGCCGCACCCACCTGGTCCACCTGGACCAGGAGAGTGTCGCCGTCGCAGTCCAGCGCCACCGAGCGCACCCACTGCACGTGCCCGGAGGTGTCGCCCTTGCGCCAGTGCTCCTGGCGTGAGCGAGACCAGAAGGTGACGCGGCCCGTCGTCAGGGTCCGATACAGAGCTTCGTCGTCCATCCAGCCCACCATGAGGACCCGCTGGTCGGTGGCGTCCTGGATCACGGCGGTCAGCAGTCCGTCCGCATCGTGCTTGAGGCGGGCGGCGAGCTCGGGGTCCAGGCTGCTGCGGCCCGGCCCGTGAGGCCGGGGGGTGCTCACAGGGCGCGCTCCAGCTCCTCGGCGCGGTCGGTGCGCTCCCAGGTGAATTCGGGCAGCTCCCGGCCGAAGTGGCCGTGCACGCTGGTCAGCGCATAGATGGGGCGCAGCAGGTCCAGGGCGTCGATGAGTGCGGCGGGCCGCAGGTCGAAGACCTTCCGCACCGCGGCTGCGATCTGGTGGGCGGGCACCTTCCCGGTGCCGAAGGTCTCGACGTACAGGCCCACCGGCTCGGCCACGCCGATCGCATAGGCGACCTGGACCTCGCAGCGGTCGGCGAGTCCGGCGGCGACGATGTTCTTGGCCACCCAGCGCATGGCGTAGGCGCCGGAGCGGTCCACCTTGGAGGGATCCTTGCCGGAGAAGGCGCCACCGCCGTGGCGAGCCATGCCGCCGTAGGTGTCGACGATGATTTTGCGTCCGGTCAGGCCCGCATCGCCCTTGGGACCGCCGAGCACGAAGCGGCCTGAGGGGTTGATGTGGGTGACGACGTCATCGGTGTTCAGTCCCAGGCCCGCGAGTTCCTCGAGCACCGGGGCGATGACCACCTTCGAGATGGCGGGGGCGAGCTGGCTGTCGAGGTCCACGTCCTCGCGGTGCTGGGTGGAGACCACGACCGCCTCGACACTGCGGGCCACGCCGTCCTCGTCGTAGCCGATGGAGACCTGCGTCTTGCCGTCAGGACGCAGGTAGGGCAGGACGCCGTCGCGGCGGGCGGTCGAGAGGTTCTGGGTAAGACGGTGCGCAGCATGGATGGGCAGCGGCATCAGCTCGGGGGTGTCCCTGCAGGCGTAGCCGAACATGAGGCCCTGATCCCCGGCGCCGAGGCGGGCGAAGACCTCCGCATCGCTGCGGCCGCGGGCCTCGAAGGAGGTGTCCACGCCCTGGGCGATGTCCGGGGACTGCGCGCCGATGGAGACCTGGACGCCGCAGGAGTCCGCGTCGAAGCCCTTCTCGGAGGAGTCGTAGCCGATCTCGCGGATCACATCGCGCACGATCGTCGCGACGTCGCTGTACCCGCTGGTGCGCACCTCCCCGGCCACATGCACCAGCCCCGTGGTCACGAGGGTCTCCACCGCCACCCGCGCTCCGGTGTCCTGCGCCAGGAGGTCATCGAGGATCGCATCGGAGATCTGGTCGCAGATCTTGTCGGGGTGCCCTTCGGTGACCGATTCGGACGTGAAGGTGCGCAGTTCGCTGGTGGTCATGGGGTACAGGGTACGTCCGGGAGCCGACGGGCGAGCTCATCGATCACCGCATGGGCCACCAGGATCTTGCTGCCTTCGCACGCGGTGACCTCATCCCCCTGGGCGTCGAGGATCTCCACGGCGTTGTCCTCTGCGCCGAACACCCCGCGCGTGAGGTCGTTGAACACCAGCAGGTCCGCGCCCTTGCGACGGGCCTTGGCCTGGGCGAGCTCGCGGGCGTTGGCGTCCTGCCCGCCGGTCTCCGCGGCGAAGCCGACGATGAGCGGCCGCTGCTCCTCACCGCGGGCGAGCACGCTGGCGCGCAGCACATCCTCGGTGCGGGTCAGCTGGAGGGTGGGCACGGCCTCCGGGGCGGATTCGTCCTTCTTGATCTTCTGCTCTGCGCGTCCTGCGGCGGTGAAGTCCGCGACGGCGGCGGCCATGATCAGCGCGTCGATCTCCGTGCGGTGCGTGGCCACGCTCGCGGCGAGGTCCGCGGCGGAGACCACGTCCTCGCGCTCGACCCCGGGCGGGGTGTCCAGCTGCACGTTCGCGGCGATGAGGCGGACGCGGGCGCCGCGGACCAGAGCGGCGTGCGCGAGGGCCCAGCCCTGTTTGCCGGAGGAGTGGTTGGCGAGGAACCGGACGGGGTCGAGCTCTTCGCGGGTGCCACCGGCGGTGATGAGGATCTCGTGACCGGCGAGGTCCCGGAGCGCTCCCCCGCGCTCATTGCGAGGCGCGGCGATCGCTGCGCGCGCGGCCTCGAGGATCGCGGCGGGTTCGGGCAGGCGGCCGGGGCCCGAGTCCGGTCCGGTCAGGCGCCCCACGGCGGGCTCGAGGACGGTGATGCCGCGTTCGCGCAGCACCCGCACGTTCTCGACCGTGGCGGGGTGCTCCCACATCTCGGTGTGCATCGCAGGCGCCACGACGACGGGGCAGCGGGCCACCAGCACGGAGGCGGTGAGCATGTCATCGGCCCGCCCCGCACGCAGGCGGGCCAGCAGGTCCGCGGTCGCCGGGGCGATGACCACGAGGTCCGCCTCCTGGCCGTAGCGCACATGGGCGACCTCGTCGACGTCCTGGAATACGCTCGTGAGCACGCGATGGTGGCTGAGAGCCTCCCAGGTGGCGCGGCCCACGAACTCGAGCGAGCTCGCGGTGGGCACGACGTGCACCTCGGCGCCGGATGCGACAAGACCGCGCACCAGGTGCGCGGTCTTGTAGGCGGCGATCCCACCGCCGACGCCCACCAGGACGCGGGCACCTTCGAGGGTGCGGGGCGCGGGGCTCATCGGCTCCTCCGGCGGGACGGGATCAGCGGGGATCAGAGAGTGAAGTCTGCGGGCGGAGCCTCGGGGGCGTCATCGCCCAGCAGCAGCGGGGCGGGCGCGTCGGGGTCCGGCTCGTTCTGAGCGGCCAGCTCCTCCTCGTCCACCTCGCGGACGGTCAGCAGGCCCTCATCGATCTCGCGCAGGGCGATGGACAGGGGCTTCTCCTGGTTCTTCACGTCCACCAGGGGGCCGACGAACTCCAGCAACCCCTCGGAGAGCTGGGAGTAGTAGGAGTTGATCTGGCGGGCGCGCTGGGAGGCGTAGAGCACCAGGGCGTACTTCGAATCGACGGTCTCCAGCAGACGGTCGATCGGGGGGTTGGTGATGCCCTCGGGCTGCGCGACAGTTCCGGCCACGGATGTCCCTTCCTGAGTTGAGGCGTGCAACGATCCAGCATACGCGCCCCGTGCGCGTGAGGCGAGGGGCGCGACCGACGGGTCAGGTGATGTCTCGCACGCCCATCAGGGTCGCGAGCTCGTCGGCGGCACGGTCCACCTCGTCGTTGACGATGGTGACGTCGAACTCGCCTTCGGCGGCGAGCTCCACACGCGCGGTCTCCAGCCGCCGCTCACGCTCCTCGGCGTCTTCGGTGCCGCGGCCCACGAGGCGCTGGACGAGGGTGTCCCAGTCCGGCGGGGCGAGGAACACGAACCGCGCATCCGGCATGGTCTCGCGGATCTGCCGGGCACCGGCCAGATCGATCTCCAGCAGCACGGGACGCCCCTGGGCGACGGCCGCCTCGACCGGGCCGCGCGGCGTGCCGTACGTGTTGCGGCCATGGACCACGGCCCATTCGAGCATCTGCCCGCTGTCCGCGAGCTCGCGGAAGCGCGGCTCGGGGATGAAGTGGTAGTGCACGCCGTCCACCTCGCCCGGGCGCGGAGCGCGGGTGGTGCACGAGACCGACAGCCAGATCTGCGGGTAGCGCTCGCGAATGGCGGCGGAGACGGTCCCCTTGCCGACGGCGGTGGGGCCCGCCAGAACGGTGACCGGGGTCGGCGCCGCTGCTGCGCCGACCCCGGGATGCGAAGAGGTCACTCGGAGAAGTGGGCGACCAGCTTCTCCGCCTGGTGGGAGCCGAGGCCGCGTATCTTGCGGGACGGGGAGATGCCGATCTCCTCCATGATCTGCTGGGCCTTGACCTTGCCCACGCCGGGCAGGGCCTCCAGCAGCGCGGACACGCGCAGACGGCCGACGATCTCGTTGGTCTCCGCCTCGGCGAGGACCTTCTTGATCTCCTCGCCGCGGCGGCCGGCGCTGTCCTTCAGACGGGCCTTGATGGCCGCACGCTCGCGACGGGCCTCGGCGGCCTTCTTGAGGGCCTCAGCGCGCTGTTCGGGGGTGAGGGGAGGGAGAGCCACGGTTCTTACCTCTTGTTCTCTTGCTGATGACGGCGAGATCCGGGAGGACCTCGGTAGTGGGTAGAGCGTAACCCCATAAGGGTGACGCCGTGCACGTTCGACACATCTTTTGCCAGGTCCGATGCGAATCAGCACCCGCCGGGGCGGCCTGGGCGACGGTCTTGGGCTCCGGAGAACGGCCACCGGCACGCGGCGAGCGGACCGGTGGCGCGCCTCAGGCGTAGGCGGCACGCAGCTCGGCAGCACGGCGCTGCAGCAGCTCGGCCTCGGGGCCCGCCGCGAGCAGCCCACGAGACAGCGAAACCAGCACGTGACCTGCACTGTCACCGAAGACAGCGGTCCTTTCGAGAGGCCCCGCGCCCTGCGCTCCGAAGCCCGGTGCGAGCAGCGGAGCTGAGGGGGCCGCGCGGTCCAGTCCCAGGCGCTGATAGGCGTCGCCGACGGTCGCGCCGACCACCAGACCGATGCTGGACCAGCGGTCCTCTCCCCCACCGCCGCGTTCCTGCGCATATCGCGCGATATGACACGCCACCGGCGTGCCGTCGTCTGCTCTGGCGTGCTGGACCTGCGGTCCATCGGGGTTGGAGGTGAGGGCCAGGACGAACAGACCCTTGCCGTGCTCGAGCGCGAGATCCACGGCGGGGTCCAGCGATCCTGTGCCGAGGAAGGGGCTGACGGTGATCGCATCGGCCTCCAGCGGGGCGCCGGGGCGCAGGTGCGTTCGCGCGTAGGCGCCCATGGTGGAGCCGATGTCCCCGCGCTTGACGTCGAGGATCGTGAGGATCCCGAGCTCCCGGGCGGCGGCCAGCAGCTCCTCGAGCACCGCGACGCCGGCGGAGCCGTGCCGTTCGAAGAAGGCGGACTGCGGCTTCACGGCGGCGACCTCGCCGTGCACGGCCAGGAGGGTGCGGCGGGAGAATTCCCGCAGCCCCGCAGCATCATCGCTCAGCCCCCAATCGGCCAGCAGGCTCGCATGCGGGTCGATGCCGGCGATGATCGGGCCCTGGGCGGCGACAGCGGCCTGCAGCCGCGTTCCGAAGGTCTGGGGCACAGTGCTCATCGGCCCGCTCCCGCCGCGCTGTGCGGTTCCCGGGCGGCGGTCAGCTGGACGGTGAGGTCCTGCAGGCTGCGCACCTCGAAGGGCTCCACGGGCCTCGCCTCGATCGCCTGGACCGCCGCCTGGAACTCCTGCAGCGTCGTGATCATCGGCACGTCCATGCTGGTGGCGGCCGCGCGGATGGCGTAGCCGTCCACCCGAGCGTTGGAGCCCGAGGGCGTGTTCAGCACCAGATCCACCTCACCGGATTCGATGAGGTCGATGACGCTCGGCGCATCCCCGGCCTCGGAGGCCTTGCGCAGCACGCGGGCCGGGATGCCGTAGCGCTGCAGCACCTTGCCGGTTCCGGCGGTGGTGAGGATCTCGAAGCCCAGGGCGGCCAGACGCGCCACCGGCAGGGGCAGGGAGCGCTTGTCGCGGTCGGACACGGACACGAAGGCCCGGCCAGAGGTGGGCAGGCCCTGCCCCGAGATCGCCAGCTGGGACTTCGCGAACGCGAGCGGGAAGGTGGAGTCCAGTCCCATCACCTCGCCGGTCGAACGCATCTCGGGCCCCAGGATGGAGTCCACGGCCCGTCCCTCGCGGGTGCGGAAGCGTTTGAAGGGCAGCACCGCTTCCTTCACGGCGATCGGGGCATCGTCCGGGCAGGTGGTGCCGTCGCCTTCAGCGGGCAGCACCCCGCCGCGCCGCAGATCAGCGATCGAGGTGCCGGCCATGAGCAGCGCGGCGGCTCGGGCGAGCGCCACTCCGGTGGCCTTGGCGACGAACGGCACGGTGCGGGAGGCGCGGGGGTTCGCCTCGAGGACGTACAGGGTGCCCTGGGAGAGGGCGAACTGGACGTTCAGCAGGCCGCGCACCCCCACGCCCTCGGCGATCGCGCGGGTGGAGGTACGGATCCGCTCGATCATCGCCGCGGACAGGGTGATCGGCGGCAGGGTGCAGGCGGAGTCACCGGAGTGGATGCCGGCCTCCTCGATGTGCTCCATGACGCCGGCGAGGTACAGCTCGGTGCCGTCGTACAGGGCGTCCACGTCGATCTCGATCGCCGTATCGAGGAAGGAGTCGATGAGGATCGGAGCCTCGGCGCGCCCGCCGTCGGGCAGATTCCGCGAGACGTAGTCCACCAGGCCGTCCTGGTCGAAGACGATCTCCATGCCGCGCCCGCCCAGCACGTAGCTGGGGCGCACGAGGACGGGGTAGCCCACGCGGGCGGCGACCTCGATCGCATCGCTGAGCGCCCAGGCGGTCCCGTACGGCGGTGCGGGCAGCTCGGCCTGCGCGAGGACCGCCCCGAAGTGGCCGCGGTCCTCGGCGTTGTCGATCGCGGCGGGGCTGGTGCCGATGATCGGCAGTCCCTCGGCCTCCAGACGGCGGGCGAGCGACAGCGGGGTCTGCCCACCCAGCTGGACGATCACCCCGGCCACGGGTCCGGCGGCCTTCTCCGCCTCGTACACCCCGATCACGTCCTCGACCGTGAGCGGTTCGAAGTAGAGCCGGCCGGCGATGTCGTAGTCGGTGGAGACGGTCTCAGGGTTGCAGTTGACCATGACGGTTTCGTAGCCGCCGCCGGGCAGCTCCGGGTCCCCGAGCGCGAGCGCCGCGTGGACGCACGAGTAGTCGAACTCGATGCCCTGGCCGATGCGGTTGGGGCCGGAGCCGAGGATGAGGATCGCGGGCCTCTCCCGCGGCTGGATCTCGGTCTCCTGGTCGTAGCTGGAGTAGTGGTACGGGGTGCGGGAGGCGAACTCCCCGGCGCAGGTGTCCACGGTCTTGAACACGGGCGTGATGCCGAGTGCCTGCCGCACGCCCTTGACCACCTCGGCGCTGCGGCCGCTGAGCGCCCCGATCTGCTCATCGGACAGACCGTGACGCTTGGCCAGGCGCAGCAGCTGCGCATCGAGCACCTCGCTGCGGCGGATCTCCGCGGCGATCTCGGCGACCAGCAGCATCTGGTCCAGGAACCAGGGGTCGATCGCGGTGGCCTCCACGAGGGCCTGCACGGTCTCCGCGGCATCCACGACGCCTTCAGCGGCGGCCCACAGGATGCGGGCGATCTCCCGCAGCCGCTCCGCGGTGGGGGTGCGCACCCCATCGAGCAGGGCGGTGATCTCCTGCGCGGTGGGCGGCTCACCGCGGTAGTCCAGCTGGGCACCCTTCACATCCACGGAACGCTGCGCCTTGCCGAGAGCCTCGGTGAAGTTCCGGCCCAGCGCCATCGCCTCCCCCACCGACTTCATGGTGGTGGTCAGCGTCGGGTCGGCGGCAGGGAACTTCTCGAAGGCGAAGCGCGGAACCTTCACCACCACGTAGTCGAGCGCCGGCTCGAAGCTCGCCGGAGTGGTCCCGGTGATGTCGTTGCGGATCTCATCGAGGGTGTAGCCGATGGCCACGCGCGCGGCGATCTTCGCGATCGGGAAGCCGGTGGCCTTCGAGGCGAGCGCCGAGGAGCGGGAGACGCGCGGGTTCATCTCGATGACGACGACGCGGCCGGTCTCGGGGTGGGTGGCGAACTGGACGTTGCAGCCGCCGGTGTCCACGCCGACCTCGCGGATGATCGCGATGCCGAGGTCCCGCAGGTGCTGCAGCTCCACGTCGGTGAGCGTCAGGGCGGGGGCGACGGTCACGGAGTCGCCGGTGTGCACGCCGACGGGGTCGACGTTCTCGATCGAGCAGATCACCACGCAGTTGTCCGCGCCGTCGCGCATCAGCTCGAGCTCGAACTCCTTCCACCCCAGGATCGACTCCTCGAGCAGGACTTCGGAGGTGGGCGAGTAGTGCAGGCCGTCCCCGCCGATGCGGCGCAGGTCCGCTTCGTCGTAGGCCATACCGGAGCCGAGGCCGCCCATGGTGAAGCTCGGGCGCACCACCATCGGGTAGCCGAGCTCGTCGGCGGCTGCGAGCAGCTCGTCCATCGTGTGGCAGATCCGGGAGCGCGCGGACTCGCCGCCCACCCGCTCGACGACCTCCTTGAACTTCTGGCGGTCCTCGGCCTTCTGGATCGCGTCGAGGCTCGCGCCGATCATCTCGACGCCGAACTCCTCGAGGGTGCCGTCCTCGGCGAGGGCGATCGCGGCGTTCAGCGCGGTCTGCCCGCCGAGGGTCGGCAGGATCGCGTCGGGTCGCTCCTTGGCGATGATCGAGCGGATGATCGCCGGGTCGATCGGCTCGATGTAGGTGGCATCGGCGATGTCCGGGTCTGTCATGATCGTCGCCGGGTTGGAGTTGACGAGGATGACCCGCAGTCCCTCCTCGCGCAGCACCCGGCAGGCCTGGGTGCCGGAATAGTCGAACTCGGCGGCCTGGCCGATGACGATCGGGCCGGAGCCGATGACCAGGACGGAGTGGAGATCAGGGCGGCGGGGCATCAGGACTCCTTGCGGCCGGCCCGATGGGCGACGGCGAGCTCGGTGAAGCGATCGAACAGGTCTACGGCGTCATGCGGGCCGCTAGCCGCCTCGGGGTGGTACTGGACGGAGAACGCCGGGATGTCCAGGCAGCGCAGGCCCTCCACGACGTCGTCGTTGAGGCACATGTGGCTGACCTGGACGCGGCCGTAGCGTCCGTCGTCGTGCGGGGCGGTGTGGATGCCCTCGATCGGCAGGTCGACGGCGAAGCCGTGGTTCTGGGCGGTAATGGACACCTGGCCGGTCTGCAGGTCCTTGACGGGCTGGTTGATGCCCCGGTGGCCGAATCGCAGCTTGTAGGTGCCAAGGCCCAGGGCGCGGCCCAGAAGCTGGTTGCCGAAACAGATGCCGAAGAACGGCAGGCCGGCATCGAGCACGCCGCGCAGCAGGTCGATCTGGGCGGTGGCGGCGGCGGGGTCACCGGGCCCGTTGGAGAAGAACACGGCATCCACGTCCAGGGCCAGCAGGTCCTCGAGGGTGGTGGTGGCCGGCAGCAGGTGGACGGCCAGGCCCCGCTCGAGCATCTGGCGCGGGGTCGCGCCCTTGATGCCGAGGTCCACGGCGGCGACTGTCGCGACCGGCTCCTGCTCGGGCTGCAGCAGGATGGGCTGGGCGATCGTCACCTCCTCGAGGAAGTTCGCGCCGGCCATGGCGGGCTGGGAGCGCACCTGCTCGAGCAGCTCGCTCTCGTCGGTCTCGAGGGCGGCGCCGGAGAAGATGCCGCCGCGCATGGCGCCGTGCTCGCGCAGACGCCGGGTGAGCATGCGGGTGTCGATATCCGCGATGCCCACCACTTCGCTGCTGATCAGCAGGTCATCCAGGGTCTGTTCGGCGCGGAAGCTCGAGGCGATACGGCTGGCATCGCGCACCGCGTAGCCGCGCACCCACACCCGGGAGGACTCCATATCCGCGGCGTTCGCGCCGGTGTTGCCGATGTGCGGGGCGGTCTGCACGACGATCTGACCGGCGTAGGAGGGGTCGGAGAGGGTCTCCTGGTAGCCGGTCATCCCGGTGGAGAACACCACTTCGCCCAGCCGTGCGCCGCGGGCGCCGAAGGCGGAGCCGTGCAGGATGGTGCCGTCCTCGAGGATCAGCAGTGCCGGTTCGGGGCGCACCCGGCGCGGCGGGGTGGAGGGGGTCAGGGGGGCCGGAGGTGTCATGCCAGCTCCTTCCGGGTCAGCAGGAGATCGTGGTCGGCGCGGCGGTCCATGCGCAGGCCGGTGTCCAGGGCGGGGGCGTCCTCGCTCAGCTGCCAGCGGATCAGCAGCAGGCCATCACCGCCCACGGCCTTGCCGGCGATGCCGGGGGTGGTGAACAGGCCGGTGACCGTGTCAGCGGGCAGGGTGAAGGAGCGGGCGCCCTCGCGGTCTATCCGCCAGGTGCCCGCACTGCCCACGCTGATGCGGGCGCGGGAGCGGGAGCCGAGGCCATGGGCGACGATGCGGTCCAGGGGGTCACCCGCGCGGACGGTGGAGACGTAGACCGCCTCGAAGGGGCCCTCGGCGAGAGTCTCGCCGAGCTGCTCGAGCGGTGCGTCCGGCGGTGGGGCGGGAACATCGGCCTGGGAGCGACCGCGCGAGCGCCACCCCAGGTACATCAGGGCCATGGCCCCGGCGAACAGGGCGGCCAGCAGCAGTACCGGCAGGATGCGGTCGCTCACCGCTGGACCACCGCCCCGTCACGCACGGTGGGTCGGCCCTTCAGGACCGTGAGCCGGTTCAGCCCCGGCAGCTCAAGGCCCGCGAACGGTGAGTTGCTGCTGCGGGAGGCATGCTCGGCCACATCCACCATGCGGCGGGGGCGCGGGTCCCACACCAGGATGTTCGCGGCCTCCCCGGCCTGCAGGGGACGGCCCTGGTCCTCATCGCGGCCGATGCGGGCGGGCTGCTCTGAGAGCACCCGGGCGATGTCTCGCCAGCTCAGGCGGTTCTCGTCGACCATGGTGTGCTGCACGATCGCGAGCGCGGTCTCGAGCCCGGTCATGCCCATCGCCGCCTGGTCCCATTCACGGTCCTTGGCATCGGCCGGATGCGGGGCGTGGTCGGTGGCGACGATGTCGATCGTCCCGTCGGCCAGTCCGGTGCGGACCGCTTCGACGTCCGCGGCGGTGCGCAGCGGAGGGTTCACCTTGTTGACGGCGTCGAAGGTGCGCACCCGTTCATCGGTCAGCAGCAGGTGGTGCGGGGTGACCTCGCAGGTCACGTCGATGCCGCGCTGCTTGGCCCAGCGGACGATGTCCACGCTCCCGGCGGTGGAGAGGTGGCACACGTGCAGCCGCGAGCCCACGTGCTGGGCCAGCAGCACGTCGCGGGCGATGATCGACTCTTCGGCGACGGCGGGCCAGCCGGCCAGGCCCAGCTCCGCGGAGACCAGGCCCTCGTGCATCTGGGAGCCCTCGGTCAGGCGGGGGTCCTGGGAGTGCTGGGCGATGACGCCGTCGAAGGCCTTGACATATTCGAGGGCGCGGCGCATCAGCACGGGGTCGTGCACGCAACTCCCGTCGTCACTGAACACGCGCACGCGAGCGCGGGAGGTGGCCATGGCGTCGAGCTCGGCCAGGCGCTCCCCCGCCAGGCCCACGGTGACGGCGCCGACGGGCCGCACCTCGCACCAGCCGGCCGCCTCGCCCTGCCGTGCCACCTGCTCGACCACACCGGCGGTGTCGGCGACGGGGGTGGTGTTGGCCATGGCGTGCACGGCGGTGAAGCCGCCGCGGGCGGCGGCGCGGGTGCCGGATTCGATGGTCTCCGCCTCTTCCCCGCCGGGTTCGCGCAGGTGGGTATGCAGGTCCACGAGGCCCGGCAGAATGATGCAGCCTTCGGCGTCGATCACCTCGGCATCCTCGGGGGCCTCGAGGTCCGGGCCGACCGCGGTGATGCGGCCATCTGCCAGCAGCAGGTCCTGGATGTCCTCGCCGTAGGGCCGGCCGCCGCGGATCAGAAGCGTCGGGATCGGGGCGGTGTTCGGGGTGGTCGTGGTCATCGGTCGGTCTCCCGGACGTCGGTGGCGAGCAGGTGGTAGAGGACGGCCATGCGCACGAACACGCCGGAGGCGACCTGTTCGACGATCACGCTGCGCGGGGAGTCCGCCACGGATCCGGCGATCTCGAAGCCGCGGTTCATGGGCCCGGGGTGCATGACGATGCTGTGGGCGGGCAGGCGGTCGGCGCGGGCGGCGGTCAGGCCGTAGCGGCGGGAGTACTCTTCGGCGGTCGGGAAGTAGCCGCCGCCGACCATGCGTTCGCGCTGCACGCGCAGCATCATCACGGCGTCAGGACCGCTGGCGAGGGCGTCATCGAGGTCGTAGCTGATCTCGCAGGGCCAGGTGGTGGCGCCGACGGGCACGAGCGCGGGCGGGGCGACGAGGGTGACGCGGGCGCCCAGCAGGGTCATCAGCAGCACGTTCGAGCGGGCCACGCGGGAGTGCAGGACATCGCCGACGATCACCACGTGCAGGCCGTCCAGGCCTCCGCGGACGTCGCCGGGGCGTAGGTGGCGGCGCAGGGTGAAGGCGTCGAGC
The DNA here is from genome assembly GCF_023062615.1 of Brachybacterium sp. Marseille-Q7125. NCBI lineage: Bacteria > Bacillati > Actinomycetota > Actinomycetes > Micrococcales > Dermabacteraceae > Brachybacterium > Brachybacterium sp. Marseille-Q7125. Next base: position 53,500 of record NZ_JALLAL010000015.1, read on the forward strand.
ATCGCCTGGGTGGGGTGCTCATGGGCGCCGTCGCCGGCGTTGACGATGGGCTGGTCGATCCAGCCGGCGTGGGCCAGCAGGTGCGCGGCGCCGGAGGAGGACGAGCGCACGACGACCGCGTCGGCCCCCATGGCCTGCAGGGTCAGCGCGGTGTCCTTGAGGGATTCGCCCTTGGAGAGGGACGAGCCTTTGGCGGAGAAGTTGATGACGTCCGCGGACAGGCGCTTCGCGGCGGCCTCGAAGCTGATGCGGGTGCGGGTGGAGTCTTCGAAGAAGAGGTTCACCACGGTGCTGCCCACGAGGGTGGGGAGCTTGCGGATGGAGCGGGACTGCGTCTCGGCCATGTGCTCGGCGGTGGCGAGCAGTTCGACGGCCTGTTCGCGGTTGAGATCGGCGATGGAGATGAAGTGCCTCATGCCTGCTCCGTCCCGCGCGAGGGGCGCACGATGTCCACGGCATCCTGACCATCGCTCTCCGTCAGCTGCACGTGCACGCGCTCGCTGCGGGAGGTGGGCAGGTTCTTGCCGACGTGGTCGGCGCGGATCGGCAGTTCGCGGTGCCCACGGTCCACCAGGACGGCCAGGCGCACGGCGGCCGGGCGGCCGATCGCTCCGAGCGCGTCCAGTGCGGCGCGGACGGTGCGGCCGGAGTAGAGGACGTCATCGACGAGCACGACGGTGCGCCCGTCGATGCCGCGGCGCGGGATCCGCGTGGGCCCGGGGGCCCGGGTGGGGTTCTTGCGCAGGTCATCCCGGTACAGGGTGATGTCCAGGGAGCCGTGGAGCTCGGCGATCTGCGTGGGATCCTCGATCCCTTCGGCGCGGGCGATCTGCGCGGCCAGGCGCTCGGCGAGCGGGACTCCGCGATGCGGGATGCCCAGCAGCACGAGATCCTCGGCGCCATGGTCGCTCTCGAGGATTTCGTGGGCGATGCGGGTCAGGGCCCGACGGATCTCCTCGGGGCCCAGCACCCGCGAGGTGTCGGGGGTGGGGTCGGTCATGCGGTTCTCTCCCTTCCACGCCTCACAGGACGTGCAGTTAAAGGGCTCGGATGCGCGCCGGGAGCCTCCGGCGCACCGCTCGAAGTCTAGTGCGCGCCGCATGCGGCCGCGCTGGCGGCCGCAGGGCGGACCGCGTGAGATGCGCCGCGTGAGCGCCCGAGCGGGGGCTCAGCCGAGCAGGCCGTGCAGGTCCGCAAGGCGCTGCAGCAGACCGTTGACGAAGCGAGGGGAGTCGTCGGTGGAGAGCACCTCGGCGATCTTCGTGTATTCACCGATGATCACGCCGCGCTCACTGGCATCGGCGGTGGCGTGCAGGGCTTCCGCGGCGCCCAGGCGCAGGATCGCACGGTCCACGGCGGGCATGCGGTGCAGCGGCCAGTCGCGGGCGTGGGTGGCGAGGTCCTCGTCGATGTCCTGTGCATGCGGGGCGTACAGCTCCACGAGCTCCTGCGCCCTCGAGGGCAGTGGGGTCTGAGCGGCGGTGCGTTCGCGCCGGGCCTGCAGCACCTCGAGCACGTCCTGGTCCTTGGCGTCGGCTTCGAACAGGACGTCCACGGCTCGGATGCGGGCACGGGTGCGGCTGTGGAGCTTCTGGGCCTGCGCGGGAATGGTGCGCTCGAAGGCGACTTCCTCCCCCTCCCGAGCGGGAAGGGGGAGGCCGGGGCCCTTGTCGGCGCGCGCCGCGGAGCCCGAGGTGGAGGGGTCGGTCACTTCACGCGCTCGATGTACTCGCCGGAGCGGGTGTCGACCTTGACCTTCTCGCCCTGCTCGATGAACAGCGGCACCTGGATCTCGCGGCCGGTCTCGAGGGTGGCGGGCTTGGAGCCGCCGGTGGAGCGGTCGCCCTGCAGGCCGGGCTCGGTGAAGGTGATCTCCAGCACCACAGAGGCGGGCAGCTCGATGAACAGCGGGGTGCCCTCGTGGAAGGCGACGACGACGTCCTGGCCCTCGAGCATGAAGTCCTTGGCCGCGCCGACGATCTCGGGGGTGAGGCTGACCTGCTCCCAGGTGGTGGTGTCCATGAAGACGAACATGTCGCCGTCGAGGTAGGAGTACTGCATGTCGCGGCGGTCGACGGTGGCGGTCTCCACCTTGACGCCGGCGTTGAAGGTCTTGTCCACGCCCTTTCCGGACATGACGTTCTTCAGCTTGGTACGCACGAAGGCGGGGCCCTTGCCGGGCTTGACGTGCTGGAACTCCACCACGCTCCACAGCTGCTGGTCCAGCACCAGGACCATCCCGTTCTTCAGATCATTCGTCGTGGCCATGGGTCTCCTCGGTATGTCGTGCGGGGGCGGGGCAAGGATAGCGCTCGCAGCAGGGCAAGCTGGGTGCTGGGCTGCCTCTCAGCGCGCGGAGGTGAGGTCGATCATGCTCAGCAGGTGCACGGCCAGCGGATGGGCGGCGCTCTCCTCTCGCCAGCCGCTGGTCTTCACGGCCCGGGAGATGGTCTGCTGCGTGACGCCGAGACGCTCGGCGAGCTGGCTCTGTGTCGCCTCGGGGGTCTCGCGCAGGGCGCGGACGGCCTGCCACTGGCCGCGGTTGCGGGTGCGGATCATCCAACCGATCAGGCGCAGCACCGCCTGCACCTCAGCGGCGGTGGTGGCCTGGCGCTCATCGGCGGCGTGCACGGCGAGTGGCACCTGGCTGGTGGTGCGGGCGGCGCGGGCGGCATCCGCGGCGGCGGCGACCGCTCCCCCGGCGAGGATTCGCACGCTGTCCGGCAGTGGGGCGTCCACCGGGCCGACGCCGAGGCCGATCGCGAGGGAGCCCGTCTCGAGGCTACGCAGGATCACTTCGAGGGCGTCCTCGGCGCGCGTGGTCGCGGCGAGGGCCTCGGGCCCGGCGGTGCGCTCGGCGGGCAGGGTCAGATCCAGCGGGGCGAGGGCCTCGAGCAGCTGCGGGATCGGGTCGGCCGCGGCACGGCCATGGCCGCGGGCGCCGGACAGGGAGAGGACAAACATGCCCGCAGCATGACACAGCTGTAATGGACTGTCCACTCGGATACAGCGTCATACGGCTTTCTGCGAGACGGATCTGCGGACGACTCAGTGGGGCGGTTCTGTGGGGGGGTGTCCCTATGTTCTGAGTCAAGCCGCGAGGGCGGTCGGCTCGGGAGTAGGGGCGGTGGTCGGGGGCTGGTAGTAGGTGCCGTCGCGGAGCATCGCGAAGATGACGTTGCAGCGGCGGCGG